>JAEXJU010000356.1 GCA_023448955.1 Bacteroidota bacterium | reverse complement strand
GACAATGCAAAACAGCCTTTTTCTTATATGAATATTACGGATATGGCGGTCGCAACTTCAGGAAATTACGAGAAATTCGTGGTCATCAACGGTAAAAAATATTCTCATACCATCAATCCCAAAACAGGAATGCCGGTTTCGGGCGTAAAAAGTGTTACCGTATTTTGTCCCAACGCAGAAATTGCCGACGCAATGGCAACTCCCGTCAGTATTATGGGAATCGATGCCGCGCTCGGTATGATCAACCAGATCAATCATCTGGAGTGTATCATCATCGACGATGAGGACAGAATTTATTCATCTCAAAACATTAATTTAAAATAAAATGCTTTGTTATCAGAACAAAATTGAGTTGAATTAACACACAGTATCTGATTCAGAGTAAGGCAATTAAATCAACTTTAAAAACAAATCAATACAAATGACAGACCTTATAAAAAACAGTCAGAAGCTTTTCGGATATTTATTTGGGCAGCTTTTACCGTCTTCCACTCCCGCTTTTTTGTTCGTTCCTCACAAAAAGAGCTCCGTTCAAGCCGGGCTGCGAAGATTCAACGCTTTAAATTACAGAACAGTTGCAGTTCTTTCGATATTGACAATTCCGTTTTTGAATTCCTGTACCACCGTAAAAGAATACGAAAAAAATAAACTCAACGATGCCGAAATGGTGCTCGGAAACCGAACAATTGAAAAGACCGAACTGAGCTTTCAGTCTTACAGAGAAGGTTCTTCAGGAGCCAATGCCGGAAAAGTGGGCGGTGGTTGCGGATGCAATTAAGAAAAGAGAATGGTAAAAATTTAATGTGATCTACAATGAAAAAAATAATCATAAGTGTTGTTGCTCTTTTCGGAATTTTTAATGCAAAAGCACAGGAAAACACAAATAACGAACAGCCCAAAAAGCTGACTTTTGATGAAGCTAATTTAGTTTCTAGTTACTACAAACAGGACGGAAACAATTCTGCCGTTACAGGAGGAATCGGTTCAGAAAAACTGACCGATGTTTCCAACACGATTGATGTAACGATGGTGAAATACGATAAAAAAGACCGCAAAAATAAATTCAATGTAAGTGTCGGGATCGATCATTATACTTCCGCATCTTCGGATATGATTGATCTGAAAGCCAATTCATCGGCTTCGCACGCAGACAACAGAATTTATCCTGCATTGAGCTGGAGCCGCGAAAATACCGAAAAAGGAACCACTTTAATGGCAGGAGTTTCTACCTCTTTCGAATTCGATTATGCATCTTACGGTGCAAACATCGGGTTTTCGCAAAAAACAGCGAACAGAATGGGAGAGTTCACGGCGAAATTTCAGGCCTATCTCGATCAGGTAAAACTCATTGCTCCGATTGAATTGAGAACCAACGGAAGCACAGGCGGCGAACACGAAAATTACGGAACCAGCGGAAGAAATACCTTTGCTTTATCTTTAGCGTACTCACAGATCATCAATCAGAATTTTCAGGTTGAATTTCTGGTAGACGGAGTTCAGCAGACCGGATATTTAAGCCTGCCGTTCCACAGGGTTTACTTTAATGATAAATCGGTTCATCAGGAAGCGTTGCCGGATAAAAGATTTAAAATTCCTTTGGGAGTAAGAGCCAATTATTTCCTTGGAGACAAAGTGATTCTGAGAGCATATTACCGTTATTATACCGATGATTGGGGCTTGAAATCCAATACTTTCAGCTTAGAGACACCGGTAAAAGTTTCTCCTTTTGTTTCGGTGAGTCCTTTCTACCGTTATTATTCTCAGACTGCGGCTAAATATTTTGCGCCTTATCAGCAACATACGGCATTTGACGATTTCTATACCAGCAATTATGATCTGTCAAAATTCGACAGCCATTTTTACGGAGCGGGAATCAGAATCAGTCCGAAAAACGGTTTATTTGGCGTAGAAAGACTGAATATGCTGGAAATAAGATACGGACATTACACAAAATCCATCGGAATGAAGTCTGATATTATTTCGTTAAATTTAAGGTTTAAATAATAAATTCAGTATGATAAATGCCCGTTGAAAATTATTCGGCGGGCATTTTTAATATTATTAATAGCTTTGTGTTTATATTTGCTTTATGAATTTTCAAAAAATATCTGACCCAGAATTCCGAAAAGAAATTGAAGCAAGCAAAGCTTTAAAATTGTTTCCTGCGGGTAGCGTAATTCTTGATATTAATTCTTACATCAATTATATTCCGTTGGTGCTCTCAGGAAGCATAAAAGTAATGCGTACTGATGAAGACGGACGGGAAATTCTTCTATATTATCTTACGCCTGGTGAAAGCTGTATTTCTTCTATACTTTCCGGGCTTACTCAGGATACTTCAAAAGTGAAAGTTGTAGTAGAAGAAAACGCCGAGATTCTTATGATTTCCCTTCAGCAGGCGAAAGACTGGCTCAGGAAATATCCGGAATGGACGGATTTCATCTTTGGACTTTACCAAAGAAGATTTGAAGACTTATTGGAAGTGGTAAATGCAGTTGCTTTTCAGAAAGTAGATGCAAGATTATTACATCTTTTAAACCAAAAATCGCAGCTTTATAAATCCAAAGAACTTTCTGTAACCCATCAGCAACTAGCAGATGAACTTGGAATCACTCGCGAGGCGGTAAGCCGTGTTCTGAAACAAATCGAAACCGAAGGCAAGATAAAACTTTCCCGAAATAAAATTACGCTATTGTAACTTACATCACTGACGGATATTATTACTGAAGGTAAATTTGCATTATCAATTTAAACAATCATTAAAATGTTAGATGCAATAAAAAACCTTTTCGGGATGGATAAAACCGATTACGCAGAACTTGTGAAAAAAGGAGCTGTGATTTTAGACGTAAGAAGCAAAAGCGAATATGACGGAGGACATATCAAAGATTCAATTAATATTCCTGTAGATCAGCTTCAGAAAAATCTCTCCAAATTAAAAGACAAGGACAAAACAATAATCACTTGTTGCGCTTCCGGAATGAGAAGTGCTTCTGCTAAAAGTATTTTGCAGAATAATGGCTATAAGAATGTTCACAATGGTGGTGGCTGGGCAAGCCTGAACAATAAAATCTAAACTGATGGAAGCACATTTTTATAACGTCGATGTAAAGTGGGAAAGTGATCGTAAAGGTGAAATCTCATCATCAGAAATTTCTCAAAAATTAGAGGTAGCCACACCACCACAGTTTCCTAAAGGAATGGAAAATATATGGTCTCCGGAACATCTGTTCACCGCAGCAGTAAGCAGTTGTTTAATGACCACATTTTTAGCAATTGCAGAAAATTCCAAGCTGGATTTTGTCAATTTTGAATGCAGTTCTAAAGGAAAATTAGAACAGATTGATGGAAAATTTCTGATGACAGAAGTCATTCTGGAACCTGTTGTTATAATTAAGAATGAGGCAGACAGAGAAAAAGCGGAACGTGTTCTCCAAAAATCAGAAGCCAATTGCTTAATTTCCAATTCAGTTAAATCTAAAATTACTATGATTTCTGAGATCAAATTAGCATAAATATCTCCATATACTTTTCAATTGTTACCGCCGCCTTTGGCGGTTTTTTTGTTAAGTTCCAGCAAATATTTCTTTATGTGATAAAGGTTACTGTGCAGCATTTTGCATCATTCTATTTTTGCTTTAAAATTAGAGAAATGAGAAAAATAAGCCTACTTATTTTATTATTGACAACCTATTCAGAAGTTTTTTCACAAGAGGTTGTTCCTATTTCAAAAACAGATCTGGAAAGTAAAGTAAGCGACAATAATCTTCAGGTAAAAATGCCAAAAAAACAAGCCGAGCTCGCCCAAGCCGAACTTTTGGGAACAAGAGCAATGTATCTTCCTAATGTGAATGCTTCTTACACATTTTCAAATACCAACAATCCTTTGTATGCCTTTGGTTCAAAGCTCAATCAGGCGAGGATCACAGCAATGGATTTCAATCCGGATAACCTTAATAATCCTAAAAGCATCTCCAATTTTGCGACAAAAATAGAAGTTCAGCAACCCATTATCAATATGGATGCGGTATATCAAAAAAAAGCCGGACAAGTAAAAGTTGATGCGCTCAACATCAAAACAGAAAGAACCAGAGAATACGTTCAGTTTGAGCTAAAAAAATCATATATGATGCTTCAGCTGGCTTATAAAATGCTCGAAACCCTTGAAAATGCTAAGCAAACAACACTTGCCAATAAAAAAGTAATCGACAATTATTACAAAAACGGTATGATTCAGAAATCTGAAGTGTTGTATATGGATGTAAGGATCAGCGAGATAGAAAGTCAGATTCAGACAGCAAAATCCAATGTGAAAAATGCTTCGGATTACCTTTATTTTTTACTGAATGAAAACTCTGATAATAAAGTGCTAAAGCCTACAGAATCTTTGCAATACACAGAATATATCGTTGATTCTAATCTGAGATTAAACGACCATCGAAAGGATTTACAAGCTTATCAAAAATCTCTCGAAGCTTATGACTGGATGATTAAATCTTCAAAAGCCAAGTTTCTCCCAAAACTCAATGCTTTCGGAAGTTTTGAGATGTATGACAACAAACTTGCCCAATTCAATGCCAACGGTTATCTCGCAGGAATTCAGCTTTCCTGGAATGTCTTTGACGGACTCAAATCAAAAAGCGAACAGGAAAAATATAAAGCAGAGCGTTCCAAGGCAGAAACCGAAATCGAGCAATATACCAAACAAAGCCAGCTGGAACTCAGTAAAGCCAATCGCCAGATAGAAGACACGCAAACAAAGGTCAGCTTTACAAAGCAGGCTTGGGAACAAAGCAAAGAAGCCTACAGAATCCGCAAAAACCGCTACGATCAAGGTTTGGAAAAATCCGCAGACTTGCTTTCCGCAGAGACATTGATGTCCCAAAAAGAATTAGAATTCCAGCAGGCAATTTTTGAGTACAACACCGCCTGGGAATATCAAAAATTCTTGATACAATAAATTTTAGGAGCTATTTCCCGCTGTCCACTGTATCTTTTTCTTTTTTGCCAAAGCTTTTTGCCATTTCAAAAAAGAAAAAGGATGCCGTTTCCATCGGGGCTAGTAAGTATATTCTGTTAATAATTATAATTATAAATCAATAAAAATAACATCCATTTATGAAAATATACCTTTATTCAACCTTGATTATCAGCGCACTTATGATGGGAAGCTGCTCCTCAGACGAAAAAAAATCCGCACAGAATTCCGATGCGCCAATTTCTGTTACAGTCAGTCATAGCACATCAGGCTCGGAAGGTTCATCTGCCACAGCAAGCGGAAAACTGGTGGCAAAAAATTCAGTCAATGTTTCTACCCGGATGATGGGTTATATCACTTCAATGAAAGCTGAAGTGGGACAAAACGTCACAGCAGGTCAGCTTTTGGTAAACATTAATGCAACAGATATTCAGGCAAAAGGCGGACAAGCCAGTGCGCAGATTTCTCAGGCTCAGGCCAATTATAATATGGCTAAAAAAGATTACGAAAGATTTCAGAATTTATATAAATCTCAAAGTGCTTCCCAAAAAGAACTCGATGATATGAGAGCACGCTACGAAATGGCAAGTGCAGGTTTACAGGCTGCGCAACAGATGAAAAACGAGGTGAATGCTCAGTACCGTTACACCAATGTTACTGCGCCAATTTCCGGAACCATTACCGCAAAATTTGCGGAACAAGGAGATTTGGCAAATCCGGGAATGCCTTTACTGACGATAGAATCGCCATCATCTTTGCAGGCTCAGGTTTTGGTTTCTGAGCAGAATATCACAATGATTTCCAACGGAATGCCGGTTGATGTCACCTTAAAATCAATGAACAGAACCGTTTCCGGAACAGTATCAGAAATCAGTAAATCGGCAACGAACACAGGTGGACAATATATGGTGAAAATCAACATTCATAATGCTTCCGATTTGCTTCCGGGAATGTTTGTGAATGTGCAATTCCCTTTCAAAACATCAGGAAAAATAAATCAGGATTTTAATGAAACAATGATGATTCCTAAAACGGCTTTGGTCGAAAACGGACAGCTTACAGGTGTTTATGTGGTCAGTTCTCAAAATACGGCGGTTTTACGTTGGTTAAAAACAGGGAAGTCATTAGGAGATCAGGTTGAGGTTTTATCGGGATTAGATCCGAAAGAATCTTACATCATTTCTTCAACAGGAAAATTGTATAACGGAGCAAAAGTTCAAGTAAAGTAATTCAAAGTTCAGGATTTAAAGTTCAAAGTCAATAATACTGAACTTTAAACCTAGAACCTTAAACCTAAAATTATGGAAAAAGGATTCGCAGGACGTATCGCCGAGTTTTTCATCAATTCAAAATTGACCATTCTGTTGATGATTGCTTTGATGATTATTGGCCTTTATAGTTCGACATTAATACCGAGAGAAGAAGAACCGCAGATTATTATTCCGATGGCGGATGTAATGGTAGGTTATCCCGGAGCAAACCCGAAGGAAGTGGAAAGCCGTATCGTAAAACCTCTGGAAAAGATTATTTCCAACATCAAAGGTGTAGAACACATCCATTCTATGGCGATGAACGGACAGGCTATGATTATCGTCCAGTTTTATGTTGGCGAAGATACGGAACGTTCTTATGTAAAGCTTTATGATGAGCTAATGAAGAATAAAAACATCTTTCCGAAAGGTGTGATGGAACCAATGGTGAAAACCCGTTCCATTGATGATGTCCCGATGCTCGGCTTGACTTTGTGGAGTGACAATGCTAATTACAATGACTTTCAGCTTCGTCAGATCGGAGAAGAATTATCTTCCGAAATCAAAAAAATAAAAGATGTTTCTCTTACCAAAACCATAGGTGGCAGAAACCGCCAGTTACAAGTTGTTTTAGATAAAGATAAAATGGCGGAACTGAACGTCGATGCAATTTCTGTAATGCAGATGATTCAGGCGAATAACGGAAGTTCACAATCCGGGAAGTTTGATTCAGGCGATTCTGAATATCTTTTGACTACAGGTCAGTTTCTAAACTCTGCTGAAGATGTGGAAAATCTGGTTATCGGAACTTCACAGAATATGCCGGTGTACCTGAAACAGGTCGCAACGATTAAAGACGGTGCTTCAGATCCTGCCAATTATGTAAGTTTCGGATACGGAAACGCCGTAGAAAGCGGCAAAAAATTCAAATCGGAATATCCTGCAGTTACGGTCTCGGTTTCCAAAGTGAAAGGTGCCGATGCGATGAAAATATCGGAGCAGATTCTTATCAAAGTAGACGAGCTGAAGAAGAATCTGATTCCAAATGACGTACACGTAGAAGTTACCAGAAATTATGGAGAAACAGCTTCTCACAAAGTTTCAGAATTATTGATGCACCTTGGCGTTGCGATTTTGGCAGTAACAATTCTTGTGATGTTAGCAATGGGCTGGAGAGGCGGATTGGTGGTTTTCTTTTCAGTTCCATTGACGTTTGCTTTAACCTTATTCAGCTATTATATCTTAGGATATACATTGAATAGAATCACGCTTTTTGCATTGGTTTTTGTCGTCGGAATTGTGGTGGATGACAGTATCATCATAGCAGAAAATATGCACAGGCATTTTCATATGAGGAAATTACCGTTCAAACAAGCGGCAATTTATGCCATTAATGAAGTCGGGAATCCTACTATTTTAGCAACTTTCACCGTCATTGCTGCAATTTTGCCAATGGCATTTGTATCAGGAATGATGGGTCCCTATATGTCACCAATGCCAATTGGAGCTTCGATTGCGATGATGCTTTCCCTTTTTGTGGCATTAACGGTGACGCCTTATCTCGGTTATCATTTATTAAAGGTAAAAGATGAGCAACATCATAAAGAAGAACAAGGTCTGGAAACAGGCAGAATTTACAAGATCTATAAAAAAATTGAACAACCGCTGTTAGATTCAAAATCAAAACGATGGACGATGATGGGAGTAACTGTGGTTTTACTGTTGATTTCTGTAGCAGCGTTTTTTACCAAATGGGTAGCGGTAAAAATGCTTCCGTTTGACAACAAAAATGAAATTCAGGTAGTAATCGATATGCCGGAAGGAACAACGCTGGAAAGAACCTCTGCAGTTACTCAGGATATCGCGCAATATCTGAAAACAGTTCCGGAAGTGGTGAACTATCAGAATTATGTAGGTTCTTCTGCACCAATAACTTTCAATGGTTTGGTTCGTCATTACGATATGCGTGGAAGTAGTAATACGGCAGATATTCAGGTCAATCTTTTGCACAAAGAAGACCGTGATAAGCAAAGCCACGATGTAGCGAAAATAATTCGTCCGGAAATTCAGAAAATAGCGGCCAAATACGAAGCCAATGTAAAGGTAGTAGAAGTTCCGCCCGGACCACCGGTTCTTTCAACAATTGTAGCAGAAATCTACGGCCCTGATTATGAAGGACAAATAAAAGTAGCGAAACAGGTGGAAGATATTCTAAAGAAAACCGATGATGTTGTGGATATCGATTGGATGGTGGAAGCGCCACAGAAAGAATTCAAGCTAGTTCCGGATAAAGAAAAGGCTATGCTGAACGGTGTTGCACCACAGCAGATTGTAGGCAATATGACATATCTGATGGGAGAGTATCCAATTGGAAACCTTTACGATGAAAAATCTAGTGATCCTGTAGATATTGTAATGAAGCTGAAAAATGCTAACAAATCTAATATTCAGGATATTACAGAACTAAAAGTAAAAGGGCAAATGGGAATGGTTCCGGTGAGCGATCTTGTAAAAGTAGAGGAGAAAGAACTAGACAAAACCATTTATAGAAAGGATCAGAAAAGGGTAGTGTACGTGCTTGCTGATATGGCAGGAAAACTGGAAAGCCCGGCTTATGCCATTCTCGGAATGGATGAAAAGCTAAAAAAAATACAGCTTCCAAACGGTTATTCAATGAACGAATTGTATATGAACCAGCCAGAGGATGAAAGCAATTATACCGTAAAATGGGACGGAGAATGGCAAATCACTTTGGAAGTTTTCCGTGATCTGGGAACTGCTTTTGCGGTGGTAATTATCATTATTTATATGCTTATTGTTGGTTGGTTTCAGAATTTTAAAACACCGATTGTGATGATGGTTGCGATTCCTCTTTCACTCATTGGAATTGTTTTGGGACATTGGTTGTTAGGAGCATTCTTCACAGCAACATCTTTTATCGGAATGATCGCTCTGGCTGGAGTAATGGTGAGAAACTCCGTTCTTTTAATCGATTTTATAGAAATCCGTCTGAAAGAGGGAATCCAAATGAAACAAGCCATCATTGAAGCAGGAGCTGTGAGAACAACTCCTATTTTATTAACGACAGGAGCAGTTGTAATTGGAGCAGTCATCATTCTTTTTGACCCGATTTTTCAGGGATTAGCTATCTCATTGGTTTTCGGAGCAATAGTTTCTACATTGCTTACATTGGTTGTGGTGCCGTTGGTTTATTATGCTACTGAAAGAAAAAAATGGGAGAAAAAATCCGAATCTGATGACAAGTTTTTTGAAGTATAAACCTTTTTAAGTTACCAATAATTAAATATTTTATTTTATGAAATTATTATTAATCACCGCAGTAGAAGAATTTGAAGCAGAGGTTATCGATATCCTGAAGCATTCGGGAGTAAAAGCTTTTTCTTATCAATCTGTAAAAGGTTTTAAAAGCAATGGAAACAATATTGATAACTGGTTTCCATCAGAATATCTTTCGGTAGATTCCCTGCTTTTTACCATTTTTTCAGACTGTAATTGTATTGATGATATTTATAAAAGTATAAACGAATTCAACAAAAAGCAAGAGACGGTTTCCCAAATTCACATTGCAACGATAGATTTAGAAAATGAAAATTTTAAGTAAAAAGAGAATGCCATCGCTTATCGGAGCACTAGTAGGAGCCATTGCAGGATATCTGTATTATTACTTAATTGGTTGCAGCACAGGAAGCTGTGCAATTACTTCCAACCCTTTTAATAGTTCTATTTATGGATTAGTAATGGGCTATCTCCTGGTATCAGTTTTTGATAATAAGTAAAAAAATAATAAAAAATTATGCAAACAAGAATAGTACATGCAATCGCAGGCACTTTCATTTTGGGAAGTCTGCTTTTAGGGATTTATGTAAGCACAAACTGGTTTTGGCTTACTGGCTTTGTAGGAATTAATATGTGGATCCACGCTCTCACGAACTGGTGTCTGATGTATTGGATTTTAGATAAACTAGGAGTCAGCAATGCAAATGCAGATTGTAGTAAGTAACATTGATAAACTCTTTACAAACCGGAACAATTGTTCCGGTTTTTTTATTTTGAAATTAGCAAATTCGTATTTTATGTTGATTGAATTAAAAACTTTACAATCATATCAAATTATAATTATCATTTCGTTATGATTCAGGTCATAATATAGTTCTGAAGTTCTGTATAATTTTGAGTCCGTCAAAAAATTAAACTATGAGCTTGTTATTCTTAATCATCAAACTTGGATCTTCTGTGGTTTGATTCTAATCAGTTTCGCAAATTAATAACATCAGATTAATTCAGTTTGAATTAATAAATCCGGTATTAGTAATAATCTGGTCATAGTAAGGATTAACCACAGTCTGTAAGTTGCAGACTTCAGAGAATGATATTGACTACTGTTCAATATCATAAGATTGTAAATAAAATATGGTAATAGAAGAAATTATTATTAGATCGTCGGGAGCGAAAATTAAAGAGTATAATATTGGTGATATTATTTTTGCAGAAGACAGTACACCACTTTATTATTACCAGATTATGCATGGCGAGGTCAAGCTTAATAATTACAATGAAGATGGTAAAGAAATGATTCAGAGTATTCTGAAACAAGGACAGAGTATCGCAGAATTTTTATTGTTCATGAACAAGCCATATCCTGTCAATGCTGTTGCAATAACACCTTGCCACATTTTAAGCCTGTCAAAATCCAGATTTTTTGCATTGCTTGACGATGATCCGGAGCTTAGGTTTGGTATTATTCAGAGTCTTGCAGGATCTATGTATTTCAAGTTCGTAATGGGACAGATTTTTTCCACTCAGAATCCTGCAACCAAGCTAAGGGCATTGATGGATTATCTCAAAAGTTTCCAGCAGGATGATACGCCTTTCTCATTTCAGATCCCGCTTACCAGGCAGCAGATGGCCAGCCTGACTGGTTTACGTGTAGAAACTACAATCAGAGCACTTAAGATGATGGAAAAGGAAAACATTGTAAAAATCAGGAACAGAAAAATTTTATATTGATTTTTAAGATGTTAATAAAATATCTTTCTCCGTATAATCTTTACCACATTCTGCCTTTCCAGATTTTTAATAGTGCGGATTACTGTCTCCACGCGCAGTCCGGTTAGTGATGCCAGTTGATGTCTGGTAAGCGGTATTTCGAATGAGAATTTTTCCTGATCTGGATAGAAACTCTTATGATAATCAAACACACCTTTTATCCTTACTTCAGGATGAAGAGAGGAATTATTCTCCAGCATAATAAACTTGTAGTACAATCTCTCCGATAAAAACTTGTTGATATCCTTTGATATCTCCGGATAATCCTCCAGAATTTTCATAAAACGGACTTTGGGCAGTTTGATCACAATGCTGGGCTCAAATGCAATGGCATTCACAGGATAGGTTTGATCTATGAAAAGCAGTAATTCACAAACACTCATTCCGTGATGCAGAATGGCGAGAATAAGTTCTTTGCCTTCTTCGTTGTAATGATTTAACTTGATTCTGCCGGATATGATCTGGTAGTAAAACCTCGGATTGTCATTCTCCCGGAAAATAATATCGCCGGACTCAAAATGTTCTATTTTGGCGCCATAAGACAGAAGAAGTTTTTCAGAAATCAGCATAACATTGATTTTAAATTAAACACTTTAAAACGCACTTTCTATTATCAGATCAAACCTTGTTCCTAATTTTTTATCTGCATAAATTATGACATATTGTGATAATAAAATACTTTCATTAAGCTGGTAAACAAAGAGGATATTATTTTTTAATAACCTTTTATGATTCAGATCATATAATGATAAATGTCATGTTAAGTAGCTTTGACATATCACATCACAACAAGGATTGCAATTTTCGGATACTAGTCAAGAAATAAGCAATTCGTCACTAAATATTAATAACAAACTTTAATTTATGAACATCAGAAATTCAGGCAATCGGCCAAGAAACAATTCTTCCGGCGGTGCAAGATCAGTTTTCGAAGAAATTTATCGGTTAGGTTACGATCATGGTTTCAATGATGCTTCACGAGATGAGGATTATGACGATGATTTCTCTGATTATGAGAATGACTATGATGACTATGAGCTTTCAAATAATTATGATGATGAAGATGATGAGAATAATGAAGATGAAAACAAAGACAACAGCAGAGGCAATCAGCAGCGTAAAATTCATGGAAAATCTACATCAGTCGGACGTTCGGGAAATAACGGCAGCTCGCGTCGCGGTTTTGCATCTATGAGCAAGACAGAAAGAACAAGAATTGCCAGAATGGGAGGTCAGGCTTCACACAGCAGCGGAAAATCTTCCGGCTCAGGAAGAAGTTATAGTAAAGCCGGATTCGGCGGAAGAAAAAATAATGCTTGATCCCGCTTTTTTTAATTCTAATCATTAGTATCTCTCACGGGAAATAATAACCAAACCACAAAATATAATATTATGGCTACCAAGAACGAGAACAACAATTCGTCAGCAAACAAAACTTCAGAAACGAATAAAACAACAAAATCTAATACTAAAGTTCAAACTAAAACTAAATCATCTTCAAAAAGTAAAATGGAAGATTCTTCACTTCATAAATTTTTTATTGATGCACTCAAGGACATTCTTTTTGCAGAAAATGCAATTGTAGATGCATTGGAAAAGATGCAGAAAGCCGCAACTACGGAAGAGCTGAAGGATGCCTTCGAAGATCATCAGCTGCAAACTAAAAAGCATATCAGCCGACTAGAGAAAGTTTTCAAATTACTGAACCAACAGCCGGAAAAGAAAGAATGTAAAGCTATTGTCGGTATTATAAAAGAAGGCGAAGATATCATCAAATCAACAGAAGAAGGTTCTATGACTAGGGATGTAGGCCTTATTATCGCTGCACAAAAGGTTGAGCATTATGAGATAGCCACTTATGGTGGTCTTGTTCAGCTTGCGATTACGATGGGACACGATAAGGCTGCTGATCTTCTGGAAAAAACATTGCTGGAAGAGGAAGATACGGATATGCTTCTAACGGAAATTGCCGAAACTTCCATTAACGTCAATGCGGAGAAGGAAGACTAAATTTTTCAAAGTGAAGCCATACAGCATTATAATCTGTATGGCTTTATAAATCATAATTTGATTTAAAAATTCATTATCAATGTTTTATTGATAATGCTTCCGTCAAAAAACTTCTCTTTTTCTCTAATTTTAAAATATATGTTATGGAATTTCCGACAATTATATTGGACAAAATAAGCTACTATCTGCGAGAGCGGCATGAATCAGTCTCTGTAGCGGAAAGCGTAACTTCCGGGATTCTTCAGCTTGCATTTTCACAGATGAAGTCTGCGCAGGAGTTTTACCGGGGCGGTCTTACGGCATACAATATTGAGCAAAAAGTAAAACATCTGGGCGTGGACTATAGCCGTGCAAAAGCTGTAAATTGTGTGTCGAGAGATGTAACTGAACAAATGGCACTTGGAATTGCTGCTTTATTTGATTCGGATTGGTCATTGGCCACAACAGGTTATGCTACTCCTGTGGAAGAATCGAACAATGAAATTTTTGCTTATTACTGTATAGCTCACAGAGGAATCATCATTCGCAGTGATCGCATAGAACTGCATCCTATGACCAAAGCTTTGGATGCTCAGTATTACTTTGCAGACTATATTCTTGGGTGTCTTCGTTGCGAGGTAAAGCGAGATCAGAGTTCTGCAGTTGTGTTGAGTCATCCATCAAAACCTTAACCGGCTCCAGATGTTCATCGTTTAAGAATACAAGAGTAATCGAGATTAAATAAAATTATGCGGTTATTCAAGTTCTAAGATTGACGTTATATTAAATGCAAAACGGTGTCATAAAAAATAAAAATAAAAGAAAATCAAATTATTATAACAATGGAAACAAAGCAGATACCTGGAGTTCCTGTACAGGAAAAAGGTGCTTTTCACGATACCGAAAGTAAGAAAAGCTTTGAGTCTGCAGAGCTTGTTGCTCAGAATTTTGAGATTCTGAAAGATCGTTTTTTTTCCGTCAATCGGTGGAAAGATTATTGTGGAGAATTATCCGCAGATTTCAGGCTATTCGATTGCTATGGATCTTATGTGGACAGGATGCCCAGAAAAGGCGATTATATCAGGATCGATATTCCCGGTCCTGGAGATATCAAAGCTAAAGGCTATGATTGGGTAGAGGTGATGCAGATAGATGACAGCTCTTACGGTAATGATCTGGAAAGGTATCTCATGATTTGTCGTCCGTCAGCGGTTCCACAAAGTAATGAAGAACATATTGCGCATTTTTATGACAGAGAATCATCATCTTCATTTATGATCTCCAGAGGTAAAGATTATATAAAAGCAGGAATCTATGGTCGTAACGAAGTTCCTAATGTATCCAGAACTGGATTCTTTGGCAGGATCAGAAATTTACTGGTGTCAATAGGCGGTTTTGTTCAGCTTACAAAAATACAGTGGAAAACGCTGGCAGACGGGTTTCTTGATTTTTAAAAGTAAAAAACTTACATGCTATGAATCTTATCTTCATTGCTAAATCAGATATTGGTATTAATATGAAATCACTAATAATAATGTCTTGTCTTTTAACAGCTTGTCTGTGCGATACCGAAAACAATGACCTTAAGAAACATAATAAAGTAATAAAGCAGAAAATACGCAAGAACTCACATCGTTTCAGAGTAATAGCGGAATAAAAGTAATAATCTAAACATTAGTTATTGATACTTCCAGAAGTGAATTAATTTGTAATCAGTACAAATAAACATCGGTTGTTTTGTCATAATATTTATCTAATTTTATGTTACAAATTAGAAGATTATGCATCATCAACTGGAAAAACATTATGTCAATAGAGTAGGCTGGCTCAGAGCATCGGTCTTGGGAGCCAATGATGGCTTGCTTTCCACCACAAGTATTGTCATTGGTGTGGCTGCAGCTTCTCCGGACCGGAATACCATCATTCTTGCGGCTCTAGCCGGGATGATTGCCGGTGCAATGTCTATGGCTGCCGGCGAATATGTTTCCGTAAGTTCACAGGAAGACACCGAAAAAGCTGATCTTTTGCGGGAAAAACGGGAGTTGGAAGAAATGCCGGAAGTCGAGCTTCAGGAGCTTGCAAAGATCTATGAGAAGCGCGGCGTCAGTAAGGAAACCGCTTTGCAGGTGGCAACAGAACTCACTGCACACGATGCTCTGGCTGCGCACGCTCACGATGAGCTGGGAATCAATGAGATCACTCAGGCAAAACCTTTGCAGGCTGCTCTGGCATCATTCGGATCCTTTGCTTTGGGTGCGTTATTGCCGTTTGGTGTTTCACTTTTGGCGCCTATTAAGCAGATGGTATATTTTCAGTATGGCTTTTCAATTGTTTTTCTGATGATATTAGGCGCTATTTCCGCAAGAACAGGCGGTTCTAAAATTGGGATTGCCATACTCAGGATTTGTTTCTGGGGAACTGTAGCGATGGGAATCACAGCATTTGTCGGACATATTTTCGGAGTCAGCGTATCCTGACGGGCTGACAATTATCACTCCTATTCTGCTTCTGCAATTCATTATATTTGCAAAAATAATTTAGTCTTTTGAAGTTCACGCTGCACATTCTTCTGGCATTTTACCTGGTGCTGAAACCTCTGGCTCCTGTGCTGGATTATGCGGTAAACTATGATTATATTTCCAAAGTCCTTTGTATCAATAAGGATAAGCCGCAGATTCACTGTAACGGTAAATGTTACCTCGGAAAAGAACTGGCAAAAAATGAATCCCAAAACGACTCTAAAACCAAGAATTCCGTACAGAAAGTGTTGGATTTTTATGTTCCGGAAGCTGTTGCAAAGATATCCGTGTTCCGCGAGCTGACTTTTCCACCACTTCATTTCAATTACGAAGCAGGTTATTCTTATCTGTTTCTGTCACACATTTTCAGACCACCGGTTTTTTAGCTTAATTTTTTTTGGCAATCCCCTTTCCACCGCATATCCTGCGGCTCGGGTCGGGCTATCCACTCATATCTTTTGCTTGCCCGGGCTTTTGTCCTTCGCTGTAAGCAAAAGGATAACCGTTGCTATCCCTATTGCGGGATATAGCAACGCACAATTTTACTTATTAAACTTTACAAATTAAAAAATCTAAAATGAAAATCAATAAAATTTTATCTATACTACTAGTCGCTATCACATTTTTTACACTTTCGTCGTGCCGGAATAATGATGAAGAAAACGAAATCCAAGACACCACTCCGGGAAATCTTCAGGTCAAATTCGAAAACGGATTCAGCGGAATAGGAGACATTGTTCTGAATCAGACTGTTCAGACATCTGCAAACGGACAGAAACACAGATTCTCTACTTTGAAATATATTGTGAGCAATATCGTCTTGATCGATGAAAAAGGAAATGAATTCAAATACAATTATAATAACCCGGACAAAGGCGCATTTATCATAGATCAATCCAAAGCCACAGGCGGAATCGTCGCAATTAATCTATCCGATATTCCTAAGAACAATTATAAAAAAATAAAGTTTGGGCTTGGAGTCAGCCAGTCGGCTTATCTTTTAGGGCAGGACGGACAGGGGATTTTCTGGCAAAAAGCAAAAGAATCCGGAATGGCGTGGTCTTGGGCTGCCGGTTATATTTTCACAAAACTGGAAGGTTTATACGGAACTGCTGGTGCGGATAAAGAATTTATGAATCATGCCGGAAACGTGGGGAATACAACAGCAAATGGAACAGCAGATCTTTACAGAGAAGTGTCATTGGATCTGCCTACAACTGCCCGGGTGAGCAAAGATATCACACCATCTATCCACATTTTGGCAGATCTGAATCAGTATCTGAGTGGACAAAACAAACTGACACTTACCATAGATAATGATATGGATATGGGATCGGATCAGCATCTGGTGAATGTTAGTGACAATCTTATCAAGATGTTCAAAGTGGATCACGTACACAATGATTAAAAAAATATTCAAATTCCAAAGTGTGCATTTTTGCATGCTTTGGGTTTTCGCCGCTTTAGTGTTCAGTATTTTTACAGGCTGTAAGGACGATTTTGAAGGTGAAGAATATATTGCTGATAAAGCTTATAATCTGGAGATTCCCGATGATTTTCCGGCATTAGCTTTTGACAGGAACAAGAATCCTGTCACGGTAAATGGTGTGGCGCTTGGAAAGAAACTGTTTTATGAAGGTAGATTATCCCGTAACAATTCCATTTCCTGCGGCTTTTGTCATATACAGGAAAATGCGTTTACACATCACAGTCATCCGATTAGCCACGGAATAGATAACAGACTGGGGATCAGGAATGCGCCGCCCATTCAGAATATGGCTTTTCTCAGAAATTACACCTGGGACGGCGTTAGCCACGATTTGGACGAACGCTCGTTAGTTCCTATCACTACGGATTTTGAAATGGACAGTTCAATGCCGGAAGTGGTAGGAAAACTAAATGCCGACGCCAACTATAAAAAGCTTTTTAAGGCGGCTTTTGGAGATGAGAATATTACAGGTGAGCGAGTTCTGAAGGCGATTTCCCAGTTTATGGTAACGATGATTTCTGCAGATTCCAAATATGACCTTGTTCTGAGGGGTAAAACCTCTTTTACAGCAGAAGAAAATGAGGGTTATAAATTGTTCAGAACTAATTGTGCAAGTTGCCATTCCGGAGCATTATTTACCGATGAAAGTTTTCGGAATACAGGGATGTATTATAATGCTCAATACAATGACAGAGGGCGCTATCGTGTTACGCTGGATTGGAATGATAATATGAAGTTCCGTGTCCCAAGTCTCAGAAATGTAGAATATACTGCTCCTTATATGCACGATGGCCGTTTCACTACTCTGCAAGCAGTTCTTGATTTTTATTCAGATCAAGTGGAAAATCAGCCGAATCTTGATCCTTTGCTGAAAAAGGATGGTCATATCGGTATCAGAATGAACCCTTCGGAAAAACAGTATATCATTGCTTTTCTGAAAACTCTTAGCGATCAGAATTTTATTACCAATAAAGCATTCGCAGAGTAATTATCAATTGTGACGCGCTTTAGCCCGTGTTAAATAGAGAAGACTTTTCGGATTAGCTAAAATTTAATTGTTAAAAAATGAAATATTTTATATTATTTATCATCTGCTTTTTTACTTCTATCTCGGTAAAATCGAAAAATCTGACGGACAGTCTTTATGTTCCAAGATACGAATCCAGGGGTATTACAACTTCAAAGAGTCAGGCATTTTTTTGTGACGCCTGCGGATGTGCTGCAGGAAACGGTTCTTCCGGATTTGAATCTTTACTGAATCCGCAATTTATCGGAATCAAATATTTTGCGCAGCATTACAAAGCCAAAGAAAATCTTTTTGTAGATGATCTCACTCAGGATCAGTATTTCAATACAGTCCAGCTTTGGGGAAAAATTCCTGTTACTAAAAAACTAAGCATCTACGGAAGTATTCCGTTTCAGTTTCATACCAAAAACACTTCTCAGGGCGACATAAGTATTAGCGGAATAGGTGATGCCAGTCTTATGGGAATCTATGAATTGATAAAATCTAAGAATTCGTTTCATCAGATTAACGGAGGCTTGGGTGTTAAAATTCCTCTTGGGAAATTTGATGAAAAAGGAATTACAGGTGTCAATCCAAGTTTTCAGCTGGGAACAGGAAGCTGGGATTATCAGCTTGCAGTCAGCTATAAATTTCAGAAAGACCGATTGGCATTGCTCATCAATACAGATTATACCATCAAAACTGAAAATAAGAAACATTATCAGTTCGGAAATCAGTGGAATTATTCTGCTACAGGATTTTACAGACTTTGGAATAATACAAACAGTATTTTTTCCGGCAAGGTCGGTTTGCAGGGCGAAGTGTTTGATTGGAACCGCCAGTTTAGTGAGGTGATGCCAAAAACAGCAGGAAGCGCCCTGTACGGGAAAGCAGGTTTTGAAGTGTCTTTTAGGAAGTTCAGCCTAGGAACCGAATTGATGCTGCCAGCTTATACCAATCTGGCCGGTGGTGATATTGAAGCCAGATCCAGATTCAGTTTGTTTCTTAATTTTGGTTTATAAAACGGTTAAGGAGAGCTTTGTAGCTCTCCTTTTTCAATTGTAACAGTGTCAATATGATTTACAATCGGTTTTGTTCTGCTGTTTTTTCACCGGCTTTAGCATCTTTTACTTTCTGATTTCCGAAATTGTATTTCAGGTTAATCATAATGTATCTGGTATCTCTGTAATCTTTGAAATACTGATTCTGATCTGCATAATTGGTTGATATTGTATTTCTGTCTGTTCGGAATATATCATTGAAAACCAATCCTGTTTCCAGCTTTTTATTCAATAGTTTTTTGTTAATGATAAGATTTGTTTTTTGTGAGGAGCTTATGTTAAAAGAGCCTTGTATGGTTTTTGAATTGTAATTATAAGAAAGATTCACATCCCAGGTTTTTGCTTTATCCAGAGTGATCTGTGTAGAAATATTGGCATTATAAAAGAAAACATCATTTTTATAGAGTATTTTATCGGTTCCGAAAAAATAATTTTCCTGATATTCTCCCATTGCAAAAAGATTGACTTTCCAGAATGGCTTTATCGAAAAACTCTTGGAAGCGTTGATGCCCAAATTTTTCCCGTGATCGATATTCGTGTAATTGTAAACCGTCTCAAAGGTTTCGGGATTTTGAACAGAAATTTCCATAGACGGATCTTTGATGTAACTGAAGTAAGTCTCAAAGTTCCAGTCCTTCAGCGTGTAGGCCAGGCTCAGGTTATGAATGATGGTCGATTTCAGGTAGGCATCACCCTGGAAATAAGAATACTGGTTATAGTAGGATCTGGATGGATTCAGGAAGTCGTAATTAGGACGATCTATGCGCTTGCCGTAGGATAACCCGATTTGCTGATCGTCTTTCAGATTGTACATCACATAAAACGTTGGGAATAATCCTGTTTTTGAAGTTTTGTTTTCTACAGTAGGATTATCAGATGTTGTTTTTATCAGGGTAGTTTCAGATCGTAAACCGGCTTTCACTTCCCATTTTTTCAGTTTATATTCGGATGAGATGTAGCCAGCAAAGATATTTTCCCTGTAGTTGAACAGATTGCTTTTTGAAGGGTTGATGACCAGGCGCTCATTATCATCATCAAAAAAATCAAGATAATTATTGTTTTTAACAAAGCTGTATTTTAAGCCGCTTTCCAGCGTCAGTTTATCATTGGAATATCTGTAATCCAGTTGTGTGGCGTACAACGCAATATCCTGCACACTGCTGCTCCCGAATCTTGTAGTTTTCTCCGGCTCGCCGGAAAAGTTAAGCAATGTTTTTACATCCTGCCTTTCTTCTGATCTTCGGATGCTGGAATTATTGCTCCACGTCAGATTATGATTCCCGAATTTCTTATCATAAACAAGGTAAGAATTGAAGCTGTTATCATATTGCCCTCTTTCGTTGGACGTGATATATGAAGATTGCGGCAGGTTGGTTTCGGTGTTGTAAATAGTGGTGGGAATCCTGTAATGACCATTGTTATTGGGAGCATTGTAACCGTCAAAGCCAAACTGTATATTGGAAAGACTGTCTATGGTGTATTGCCCGGAAAAATTATAAACATGTTGTTCGTGAGCATGTGTTTTTCTCACCATATCGCTTTCCCATCGGGTTTTATCTTTAGCAAAAGTGACCACGTCAAAATTATACCGCACATAATCGCCGCTCACAAAGCTGTAATTACCCGTCAGCTGCCATTTGTCTGTGTTGTAGGATTGAGATGTTCCTATAAGTCCCCTTGCATAGGTCGCCTGCGTGTAACGGGCAGATAGCCTGCCTTTATATCCGGACAGTATATTTTGCTTCATTTTGATATTGATGATGGCGCTGCCCTGCGCTTCATATTTGGCGGGCGGATTGGTAATCACCTCTACGGAAGAGACATTGTTGCCATCCGTATTTTCCAGAAGTTGTTTCAGTTGTTCCTGGCTCATCAGCGTTTTTTTATCGTTGATGGTTACAATGATCTGGGAATTCCCACGGACGCTCAGTTCCTCATTTTTTACCAGGACATTTGGTGTGCTTTTCAGGATCTCCCAGGCATTTAGATTCTGAAGTGGCGTTTTATCAACATTGTATTCCAGCCGGTCAATCTTTCGCTTCAGCATAGGTTTGTTAGCTTTTATGGTGACGGTTTCAATGGTTTTTACAGTGTCTTTTTTCAGAATGATAGTCAGAGGATCACTGTTTTCAAGGATGATATCATAGTTCCGGTAATTTTGTTTGCTGATGGTTACCGTTAGGGGAAAGGAAAACGGTTTTTCTATTATAAAATCACCTTTCGCATTGGATATTATGATTTCCTTGCGGTTGCTCACCTCAATTTTAGCTTCTGCTACGGCTTCCTGATTATCATTTTCTATATGCCCTTTGATGCTTTGGCTAAGAATCATTGCAGGCAAAATCATCAGCATCAGGATTTGGGTTTTCATGGAAAGACTGTTCATTTCAATAATTTTTTCCAAAATTGAGACGAATTGGAGGAAAGTTTTGTTAATGAACGGTTAATGGAAGGTTAATGCATGTTCAGAAAGAAAAATGATTGTATTTTTGAAACATTAAATTAATGCTTCGGGACAGTTTGTAGTAAGCAAAACTGAATTTGCGAACAGGATTATTAATATCAATGATGTCATCCTGAGCAGGAACAGAGAAGTTTTTAGTTTTATCTCATATGAAACCAAAAAAAAACATAACCATTTTCTTATTTGCTTTCAGTCTGGTTGTATTGATGGTCTTGCAGGGTTATTATATTTACAATTCTTACAAGCTGGAGGAAAAAGAATTGAACCGGCAGGCGAGGACAATAGCAGATAAAACACTGGAATCAATGGAGAGATATGAATCCGAGACCAATGAAGAAAAGCTTGTGGGCGATTTTCAGAGGCTGAAGGAAAATATCACCATACAGAAAGAAAAAATTGTGCAGCCTGAACGATTATATTCTTCCGAAAAGTTTTATAACATAAAATTAGAGAAGCTGCTCAGGCAGTACACTGCAGATTCCGGATTAGAGATCGGGATAAAAAGCGAGATCTATTCTATCTACGATGAGGTCCGGAAAGAGGAACTGCTGCCTGCAAACCGCTCACTCGTTCTTTATCAGAGCGCTAGGCAGCTGACCAGTCCGCTTGTCATAAACGAGGGAAAATGGTCCAGCCGTCAGACCAGGGAAAATACTGATCTGAAACTGGATGAGAAAAATTATTACCTTGTAAAATCAAAATCTACTTTTCAGCTCCTTAATCTCAGGAATCTTGTCTTTCAGAAGATTGTTCCGCTCATACTGATTAGTCTGGCAATTATTATTTTGATTCTGATTCTGTTCCGAAACAGTATCAGAAACCTGAACCGCCAGGACAAGAAGATCACACAGCTTCACACGACTATAGATGCCATTGCCCACGAACTCAATACACCAATTACGACACTGAAGTTTTCTGTGGCTCAATCTTCGGATGTTGCAGCCAAAGCACTGCTGGAGCGTCAGATCAGGCGTCTGGAGCGTATTGTCTCATCTATTCATAATTATGAGACCGACGGGATACTGATTGGGAAAAATGATATTGAAAACTATTTTTCAGAAATCAAGAATACTTTTGATAAAATAAACTTCAGTGTAACCATCAATTTTACATCTAATACTTTCTTTTTACAGCACGACTTTAAGCAGATAATGGATAACTTGATTGATAATTCATCCAAATATGGCGCTGATGAAATTGTAATTTCGCTTAACCTTGGAAAGTCAATGGAAGTCCAGATAACGGATAACGGTATTGGTATTCCGAAAGAAGAACATCAATCTATTTTTGATAAATACTACCGTGTGGCAAGAGATGAAAACAGTAATGTCAATGGTCTTGGTGTTGGGCTTTTTTTAGTGAAAAAGATAGTGGATAAGTATAATGGCAGCATAGAAGTATGGTCCGGGAAAAAAGGTGTTTCATTTAAAATATTACTTCCAGATGAAAGCTAAAATTCTTTTGGTAGAAGATGATCCGGATCTGGGACTGGTCTTGAAACAATATCTTGAGTTTTCGGATTTTGAGGTGAGCTGGATCTCCAGTCCGCACCAGATTACAGATAATCTGAGCTTGGTAAATGATTATCAGCTGGCAATCCTGGATGTGATGCTTCCTGTTATGGACGGGTTTTCATTATCTAAAGAAATACGGAAATGTTCTGATATTCCCTTTTTGTTTCTGACGGCGAAAGGTCAGAGCATAGACCGCATTCTCGGACTCAAGTTGGGCGCAGATGATTATATTACCAAACCTTGTGAGCCGGAAGAACTCATACTGAGGATCAGAAATATTCTTAAAAGACACCGCTCTGTTGCGGAATCTGTAATCAGCATTGGCAATTATATGTTTAGGCCTTCACAGTTTCAGTTGATGATGGGTGCGGATGTAACTCAGCTCACGGAAAAGGAGGCGGAATTATTACTTTTACTCTCTGCAAACAACCATAAGGTCATCAGCAGGAAAGATATTCTTGAAACACTCTGGGGAGAAAATGATTACTTTCACGGACGCAGTCTGGATGTGTTCATGACCAGGCTCCGGAAATACCTTCAGAACGATGACCGCATCAGGCTGGAAGCGGTTCGTGGCGTAGGATTTCGTGTAGAGTTCCCGGAATGATATTTCCTGATTATTAAGGATTATCGATTTATTCAATTTGCTATGCTTCGTTATTGATTTTATATTAATAATTATGATTTTTATGTAAATTAATAATGTGTAATCCTTTACTTTTCATTTAAATATAAATTTTTATATTAGCGGCCCTTTACTAATGAAGGGTTTTTTATTTATATGATCGCATTTTTTGTATGATGAAGAAAGGACAGATAGTGGAAATCCCTGCGGAATCAGAAATCTACCGTAAAGAAACACCGGCATTTCATTCCAAAAGAGATGAGTTGGTCTGGAAATCGGGCAGGAGGCAATATTCATTGTTTGATGGTTTTCTTGTAGGTGAGCACGATGGTGCAGATAATTTCAGACTTGGACAGAGAAAAGGAATCAATGTGGGCGGAAAAAAAGAGCCTTTATATGTTATCGGTATTGATGAAAAGGACAACAGGATTTTTGTAGGTGCAGGCAGTCAGCATCCGGGCTTGCTTACCCAAGTCATCCGGATTGGTCAGGAAACAGATTGGTTTGATGACTTCAGCTGTTCGGATTATGAGTTGCAGAACGGTGTGGAAGCATGGTTTTTTTCTGCGGCGAATGACGAAGAAATCTCTGCCAGGCTTTACAGGTTCGATGGTGATTATTATCTCGATTTCGACCGTTTGGTACCTGTCACCATAGCCGAAAATCCTTTTGTCATCCGTTTGAAATAATTATAAACATTAAAAAAATAAATATTTTCGAAATGAAGTTAAAACTTTCTTTTTTTGCAGGTATTATTTCATTGTTTGCTTTTGCACAGTCGGCGCCAACTTACTATTCTGGTGTCAATTTCAGTAAAACAGGCAATGCGCTGAAAAGCGAGCTTGCAACACTTATCACGACCACTCACACCAAGACAATTTCTTACAGCGAGTTGCAAACGCTGATGAAAACCAGTGATGTGGATCCTCAGAACCCGGCAAATCTGCTGCTGATCTACGGTTCCCAAAGTTCCGGTACGCACCAGAGAAGCCGTCCTATCGGTGGTTCGTGGAACCGTGAGCACGTTTATGCCAAATCCAAAGGAACACCTAATCTCGGAACTTCCGGTCCTGGTGCAGACGGACATCACCTGCGTCCGGCAGATAATACACTGAACAGCACCAGAGGAAGTCTCTCATTCGATGACGGAACAGGTGCTACAGCTTATAAGACAAGCCGTGGCGGTTGGTTTCCCGGGGAAGAATGGAAAGGCGATGTTGCCAGGATTCTGATGTATATGTATGTCAGATACAACAGCAGATGTCTGCCGCTTAACATCACGATGAATCCTTCAACTTATTCTCCTGATTTTCCCGATATTCTCCTGAAATGGAATATCGAGGATCCTGTTTCCGATTTTGAAAGACAAAGAAATAATGTAGTAGCTCAAACCCAGGGTAACAGAAATCCGTTTATAGATAACGCTTATCTTGCAACAGTGATCTGGGGAGGTCCAGCGGCTCAGAACACCTGGCCGGACACCTTCAACGGAGGTACTACTGCAGATTCCGAAGCGCCTTCTGTGCCTGCTGATCTAAACGTTACGGGAGTCACGTCCAATTCAGTATCGTTAGCTTGGACAGCATCCACAGATAATGTTGGGGTTAGCGGTTATGATGTTTATGTGGACAATGTATTCAAAACTTCCGTTACTTCTACCTCAGCAACCATCTCAGGTCTTACATCTTCCACTACATACATTTTCTACGTTGTGGCGAGAGATGCTGCGGGAAATAAATCCAATAACAGTGATACGGTTCAGGCTAAGACACCTGGTCCGGGTAATCCTGGCGATACACAAACCACCTGCGGAACGGAAGATTTTGAAACCATTCCGGCTACTAATTCTTCTTATCTGGACAGACAGTGGGTTAATAAAGGAATTACGTGGACTGCTACCAATGCCAGAACAGATAAGCAGATCCATATCGATGGTGATAATAACAGAGCGATTTGTTTGAGAAAAGGTGTACTGACATCTTCTACAATATCCGGAGGTATCGGATCACTAACCGTAAAAACTTATCTGCCGTTCAGCGATGCTGAAGGATCTTACACACTGAAGGTAAATGGTGAGGTAAAAGGACAGATTCCTTATTCCAAAACAGCTAAAAGCTATACAATTAATGATATTAATGTAGATGGTAATGTAGTTATTGAGCTGGTGGATAATACGACCAGTAACAGGGTTTCTTTTGATAACCTTTCCTGGACCTGCTATACAAAAATGGCAGTAAATGAGCAGGTTTCTAAAAATAACAAGCTTACTGTTTATCCTAATCCTGTAAAGAATGGTGAATTATACATCAGTGGTATCGGAAAAAATGAAACGGTACAGATCTATAATGCAAACGGGCAGTTGGTGCAAACGGTTAATGCTGCAGCCAATGAAAAAATAAGCTTAAGAAAGCTGTCTAAAGGTGTTTATTTTGTAAAGACCGGGACAGCAAGCAGTAAAATTATTGTGGACTAAGCCGTATGGTTTCACAAAATAACTTCGAGGTCGGGAGCTTGCTTCCGGCCTTTTTTTATCCGAAGCGGATTCTATAATCTTATTTGTTAAACTGTCAAATATCATTGGCAGTGATGTTTTAAAGCAATACATTTGTTCAGTTGAAAGCTTTCTTTTCCATATGTATTGTATTCATTGTAGCACTTCGTCCGGTGTTGCCACTCATGGATTATGGAATCAATTATAACTACATCCGAAAGAATATTTGTGAAAACAGAGCGAAACCGGAACTGAATTGTAACGGGAAATGTTACTTGGCGAAACAAATATCCGGATCCTCTCAGGATTCTCAAAAGCAAAGTGTTCTGAAGCTTTCTTTCATTTCGGAAACCTTCACCTCTGAAGAAATATTAAATGTCCGGATTCCGGATTTTAATTCTGAAGGGAATGACCCTTATGTTTCTGATCCTTCATTGTATAAATACTTAACTGTATCGGGTATTTTTCGCCCGCCAGTGATTTAATACTTCCTGACCTTATTTGTCAACTGAAATAAGTTGACCCTAATTAATCATTTGACCTATCCCTTAATTTGATATTATATTATTATAAAGATCTTCCCAGGCTTTCTACCAATAAATCTCAGGCAAGCCGAAAGTAAATCATTAATAAAAAGTGTAATATTGAAGTGCTGCCACACTTACGCTGCGGAAGCCGTTATAAAATGGAACAGTCAGTTAATCATTAAATCAATTTAAAATGAAAATCAATTTAATCATATCATTGCTTTTGGTATCCATATTATCCTGTGCGCAGGAAACACCAAAAGTAAAGCATGTTTCTAAAATGAAACCTAAAACAGACCTTAAAGGCGTCAAAGTCATTAATGCAGACGATCCCGTTTGTCAAATGAAAACTGCGGAATTTCTAAAAGATACGGCGGTTTATAAAGGTAAGATTTATGGCTTTTGCAGTGACCATTGTAAAGCGGAATTTAAAAAGAATCCGGTCAAATACGCTGCAAAATGAAACCTAAAAAAAAGTCTCTCAGCAAAAGTAAGCTCTTAGTACCTATTATTGTCGTTGCGGTATTATTTTTGGTGATAGGAATCGGAACCAGTTATTTTCGGAAAAGTCTTTACACGGTAATGAAGGTGCCGGATTTTGAGCTGACAGATCAGAACGGACAAAAGATCTCGAATAAGGATATGCTGGGCAAAGTTTACCTGGTGGAATTTTTCTACAGCCGCTGTCCTACGATTTGTCCCGTCATGAATTCCAATATGAAATACATTATGGCAGAGATCAACCGTCCGGATTTTGGAATCGTATCCATCAGTATAGATCCTGCCAATGATACGCCACAAGTGCTTAAAAATCACGCCAGAATGATCGGTGCGACGTCGAAAGACTGGCACTTTGTTTCAGGAGACCGTGATTATATAGGAAATCTGGCAGATCAGTTTGATATCTACGTTGGCGACAAGGAAGATCAGGGCGAGAGTCTCAACCACAGCGGTATGATTGCTCTGGTAGATAAGGACGGTAATCTGCGTTGCAGGTTTGATGAAAATAATATGCCGGTTCTGTACTATTCGGGGCTTAACTATGACGATCCTGAAGGCAAAAAAACCAGTCTGCGGGGCAAGTATCATCCGGATAGGGAAAAACTGATCGAAGATATAAAAAAACTGTTGCAGTAAGCATCGGAAACAACATTACAATTGAATAATTTAACAATAAATCAAATGGATATGAAAGTATTAAAATTAGCAGCAGCCAGCTTTTTCATGGCTGCACAGCTGGTGTCGGCACAGTTCAGGCAGACAGCGCTTCCTTACGCTTATAATGCACTGGAAGGATCTATAGACGCACAGACCATGGAAATCCATTACACCAAGCATGCGGCAGGATACGTAAGCAACCTGAATAAAGCAGTTGCGGGAACACCTCTGGAAAAAGAAAGCCTGGAAAAAATACTCTCGCACATCTCCAAAGAGAGCCCGGCGGTACGAAATAATGCTGGTGGGCATTATAACCACGAGCTGTTCTGGACCATCCTTACACCTGAAAAAAATACAATGCCTTCCGCAAAACTGGCTAAAGCGATCAATGAAAGCTTTGGAAGTCTCGATGCACTGAAGGAAAAACTGAGCAAGGCTGGTGCCGACCGTTTTGGATCCGGATGGGCCTGGTTAGTGGTGACGGCAGATAAGAAGCTGGCGGTGACATCTTCCCCGAATCAGGATAATCCGCTGATGGATGTGTCGGATATAAAAGGCACGCCTGTCTTAGGGATCGATGTATGGGAACATGCCTACTACTTAAAATATCAGAATAAAAGAGCAGACTATCTGAACGCTTTCTGGAACGTTGTAAACTGGAAAGAAGTGAGCAGACGGTATGAGGAAGCTATCAGGTAAAGCTTTATAAACATAAGGAAAGCCTTCAGTACATAAACTGAAGGCTTTTTTGTTTTCAGGATCGGTGTTATTGCTTAATTAAACTTGGTTAGGGATCAGTTTTTTAAAAACACAAAGTAAAAAAAATATAAATCATTTTTGATAGACAAAGACAATTCTTCTGCACTCGCTGTAAACTTCAACATTCAAAAAATACAAATTCTTGCATTGTCTGTACAAAACGAAGCGGCATTGTTTACTTTGAAAGCTATTCAAGTGTTATAAATGTAAAACCTGGAACCTCACACCTAAAACTTAGAGTTTTAATAGAACTTAATGGGATGTTTAAAAAGGAAGTTATGGTATGAAATGGTTTTAAATGGATATTATATTAATCAAAATTGAAATTAATATGTAATAAAATAATAATGACGTTCGTTACAGTAAAAAATAAGGTAGTTGTGCTGTATTTTATGCCGCAATAACTTTATTTTGAAAGTATTTTATTAATTACAAAAACTAATAATGATGAATAACCAACACAAGAAGTCACCGTTGCCGAATGATTTATCTTTTGATCTTTTACGTGAGATGGTTGAGCAGTTTGCCCTTGTTAATAACTTTAAAACACAAAAATATATCCTCGATACAGCCGACCTGAAGCAGCAGTATAATCTGAGTGACAGCACCATCTACCGCTGGCGCCGCGATGGCAAAATTAAATACATAAAGCTTGGCGG
>JAEXJU010000270.1 GCA_023448955.1 Bacteroidota bacterium | reverse complement strand
GCGTAAGGGCGAAGGCAATTGTTGGAGCTCCTGCGCCACAGGCGCAGAGCGACTTGCCGAAGACCGACCCGCTTGGGTTTCTAAGCAAAGAAAAAAACTCATAGATTCCTAAATCTATGAGGTTTTTTAGCCTCGGCTGAAATCCAAAGGGATACGCCCAAATATTTTATCTTATCAGAACTACCAAAAGATAGGTAACGCCTGCAATAACTGCACTGATAGGAATCGTAAGCACCCAAGCCCACAACAAACTTACGGTAACGCCCCATCTTACGGCTGAAACTCTTTTTGTGAGACCTACTCCTATGATTGAACCTGTAATGGTATGCGTAGTTGAAACAGGAATCCCTAAATGATCTGTAATAAAAAGCGTCACGGCTCCTGCTGTTTCTGCACTCACGCCTTCCAGAGGTGTTACTTTCGTGATTCTGGTTCCCATTGTTTTGATGATTTTCCATCCACCGCTCATTGTTCCGAGACCAATAGCAAGGAATGAAACGAAAGGTACCCAAAGGTAATGCTGCGCAAAATATGTAAATCTTTCCGCTTCCGGAATGTTTAGATATTGAGGATCCTGAAGTACATTAACATGATAATAAATCATAGCTGCACCGATAATTCCCATTACTTTCTGAGCATCATTGGTTCCGTGACCAAGACTGAACAATGCTGATGATACCAGCTGTAGTTTTTTGAAAGCACGCTCAGCTTTATGCGGATTGGTTCGTTTGCAGATATTGACAATAATCAATGTTATGATGATAGAAACAAACATCCCGATAAAAGGTGCCAAAAATATGAATAGAAAAATAGGAATCACTACCTTATACTTCACAATACTCTGTGAAAAAAGCTGCTTGAATGCCTGATACACATTTTCGAAAAAAGAGTTATCCGGATTACTGATGACTACATTGTGATAATCTGTGGTTAGAGCAAACATCAGTGCCGCTCCTATGAAACCACCAATCAGGGTATGAGAGGATGAAGACGGAATACCAAACCACCATGTGAAAAGATTCCAGGTAATTGCAGCAATAAGTCCTGAAAAAATAACCTCAAGATTGATAAAGTTTTCGTCCACGGTTTTGGCAATCGTATTACCAATCTTAAATTCACCGATAACATAAGCCGCCAGAAAGAATGCTGCAAAGTTCCAGAGTGCTGCCCAAAGTACAGCCTGAAAAGGTGTAAGCACCTTTGTAGAAACAATGGTTGCGATGGAGTTGGCTGCATCGTGAAAACCATTGATATAATCGAAAATCAGCGCCAATGCGATGATGATGATAAGTAGAATTGGAAAATCCATTCGTTTTTTTGTTTTGTAAAAACCCGTTTATGCGTATTTAATAACGATGCTTTCCATCGTATTAGCAACATCTTCTGCTTTGTCCGTTACCACTTCAAGATAATCCAGGATGGATTTTTGTTTAATGATAAGTATAGCATCGTTGGTTTCAAATAATTTTACAATGGCCTGGCTAAGAACATCGTCCGCAATATTTTCGTAAGAATTGATCTTGATACAAGATTCCCTTACTTCATCAGGATTCTTGAAATCCTTCAGGTTTTCCAAAGCTTTTTTAATTTCCAGACACGACTTGTAAATCAGAAGTGAAAACTCAGTATAAGCTTTATTTTCTCCAGCTTTGTAAAGGTAGATGTATTTTGCAGATGCATAGATATAGTCAGCAATATCATCTAAACCTGTTGCAAGATAACTGATATCTTCTCTGTCAAATGGTGTGATGAAATTCTCTCCAAGCTGCACAAAGATCTCGTGGGTGATATCGTCCATCTTGTGTTCATAATCACTCATCTGGTTCAGAAGTGCTTCGTCATTGATGTCGAATTCTAATAATCCATCGTGAAAAGTTTTGGACATTTCTACTAATGTTTCCGCAACGCGAAGAAACAAATCAAAGAAAATTTTGTCTTTTGGCTGGAATGCCCTGAAAATATTACCTATTCCCATTTTTTAATGTTAATTTCTGCAAATATGATAAAAAACAAATTGACCGAAAAACTTTAATATTAATTTTTCATTAATATTAATAAAAGCAAAAACCTGCTGATTAGCAGGTTTTTATGACTTATTTTTATTGTTACTGATAACAAATCTTCATTAATTTGCAACTTCGGCTCTCATTTCCTTTCCCCGAAATTTCATACTACTCAGTCCATCTAAAACTTCGTTTTTGAAAGACTTCTCAATCTCGAAGAAACTGAACTTGTCTAGAATTTCTATATCGCCGATATCTGCTCTTTTTTTGGATTTGGAAGTTGCCTTATTGATAATTTCCAGCATGTCCATTTTCTTCAATTGGTCTTTTTTACCAAGATTAAAGAAAAATCTTACCATATCTTCATTTCTGCGTCTTGGCTTTCCTCCTCTTTCATTTCTATCGTTACGGTCTCTTCTTTCTCTCTTTTCGCCATTTCTTTCGCGCTCTCTTCCTCTTTCTCTTCGGCTACCTCCTCTATCATCTCCTCTATTGAATTCCTGCTGCTGGATATCGTTTCTATCTCTGTAAAAAATCGCAAGATCTTTCAATTGAAATTGCAGTAACTGATGTACCAATTGTTCTTTAGAAAAATTCGATAAATCTGGGATTAGACTGTCATCAAAATCGAAGAAATTCTCATGTTCTGTAAATAGTTTTTCAAAAACTCCACCAACCTGAGCTTTGATGATATCATCGCCAGTAGGGATATTTTTTTCCACCATCTCAATCTTCGTGTCAGATTTGATATGTTTCAGCTTTCTGCTTTCTTCCGGCTTTATCAATGCCATAGAAATCCCATCCTTCCCTGCACGACCTGTTCTTCCGCTTCTGTGTACGAAAACTTCAGGATCATCTGGTAAAGAGAAATGGATAACGTGCGTAAGAGAATCTACATCCAAACCTCTTGCAGCAACGTCTGTTGCAACTAAGATATCGATATTTTTCAGTCTGAATTTCTTCATTACCGTATCTCTCTGCGCCTGCGAAAGATCACCGTGTAGTGCATCTGCAGCATAACCATTCTGCATCAGGAAATCTGCAACTTCCTGAGTTTCCATTCTTGTTCTGCAAAAAATAATTGAATATTGATTCGGATTTGCATCGATCAATCGCTTCAAAGCTTCTTTCTTTTGTCTGTAACCAACCACGTAAAATTCGTGTTTGATATTTTTCTTAACAGCATTGATAGATCCAACAGAAATTCTGTGAGGATTAGTCAAATAGTTTTTAGAAATACGTTCTACTTCTTTGTTCATCGTTGCAGAGAACAAGAAAGTTTGTTTAGTTTCAGGTGTTTCGCTAAGGATAGTTTCCAAATCGTCTTTGAAACCCATTGAAAGCATTTCATCAGCTTCATCCAAAACTACCCATTGTACTTCAGAAAAATCTAAGGCTTTTCTGCCGATCATATCGATCACACGACCCGGAGTTCCTACAATAATCTGCGGTTTGTCTCTCAAAGATCGAATCTGATCCATAATGCTACTACCACCATAAACTGCTGTAGTTTTGATGTTTTTAAGGTATTTCGTGTAATTTTTGATGTCTTTGGTAATCTGAAGGCAAAGTTCACGAGTAGGGCAAAGCACCAATAATTGGATTTTACGACTGTTGTCGTCTATCATATCCAAAATCGGAAGCGAAAATGCTGCTGTTTTGCCTGTTCCTGTTGCCGCAAGTGCGATAAGATCGCGAGTATCTGTAGAGATAAAAGGAATAGTCTGTTTTTGGATTTCTGTCGGCTCTACGAAGCCGAGGTCGCCAATAGCCTGAAGAACTTCAGGGCTTAAATTGGATTCCGTAAATAAATTCATTTAAAGATCGTCTAATTTCCGGCAAAGATACGAATTTTATTTTTGATAATAATCAAGCAGCTTTTTTAACGATTCTTTATTAAGTAAAATTAATATTAGCATTCCGCCACATTCACTGCAACAGCAAGTCCGCCTTCGGATGTTTCCTTATATTTTGAGTTCATATCCAATGCCGTTTCCCACATCGATTTGATAACACTATCCAGAGACACTTTTGCTTTTGTCGGGTCGCCATCCAACGCCAGTGATGCTGCAGTGATGGCTTTCATTGCACCCATAGAATTTCTTTCAATGCAGGGAATCTGAACTAATCCACCAATAGGATCGCACGTGAGACCCAGATGATGTTCCATAGCGATTTCTGCAGCCATCAGAACTTGTCCGGGTGTTCCGCCGGAGATCTCTGTAAGTCCTGCTGCTGCCATTGCTGATGAAACGCCAACTTCTGCCTGACAACCACCCATTGCAGCGGAAATGGTCGCATTTTTTTTGAAAATAGTTCCTATTTCTCCCGCAACCAACAAAAACCTGATAATATCTTCTTCGGAATTAAATTCTGTGAAGGTCTGCGCATACATCAATACTGCGGGAATCACACCGCTTGCGCCATTGGTTGGTGCCGTTATGATTCTGCCAAAAGAAGCATTCTCTTCATTCACAGCAAGTGCAAAACAGGAAACCCATTTGGTGACAGAACTGAAGGTTTTTTCTTGGTTTTTAACCATTTCAAACCACTCGTTTTTATTTTTATAGATTTGAGTTCCAAGCAATTTTTCATTCATTTCGGAAGCACGCCTTGTGACATTGAGACCGCCTGGAAGTATTCCTTTTTTGTTAATACTTTTATAGACACAATCTTTAATATTATCCCAGATTTCGAGCGCTTTCTCACGGGTTTCTTCCTGAGTTCTCCAAGATTCTTCATTAAGGAAAACCAGATCCGAGATTTTACTGACATTCAGTTTTTCACAGTATTTAAGAATATCGCTTCCATGATGGCAAGGATATAAAGTTCTTATACATTTTTCCTCTATCGAGTTATCTTCTTTTGTAGCTACAAAACCACCTCCAACAGAATAATAATCCTGGCTGAACTCTTCTCCGTTTTGGAAAACAACTTTGAAAATCATTCCGTTTGGATGAAAATCCAGGGATTTTTCTTTGTTGAGAATCAAATGATGTCCGTAAATAAATGGCAACCAAATTTCTCCACCAAGATTGATTTTTTGTTCAGATTTTATTTTTTCAATTTTTTCATCAATCTTATTGGTATCAATGGTTCTGAAATTTTCGCCACTCAAACCCAACATTCCTGCGATGTCTGTTCCGTGACCAACACCTGTTTTGGCCAATGAGCCAAAGAATTCTACGAAAACTTCTTTAACTTCGGTAAGCTGATGATTTCTTCTTACCAGATCCAGAAACATTTTTGCGGCGTTCCAAGGTCCCATTGTGTGGGAAGATGACGGTCCAATTCCTATTTTTATAATGTCGAAAACACTGATAGATTCCATTAAATTTAAAAAATTACTGTCTGTAAATGTAATTGATTTTTATAACTTATCTCAAACTGAAAAATTAATTTGTTAAAACCTGATTTTTAGACCAATGTTGTTTTTTGCGAAGCGCGCCCCGACTTGAACGGAGCTCTTTTTCTGCCATTGCGGACGGCAAAGTCTCTATAGAAAGCCACTCTCCTTTCGCAATGGCAGAAAAAAGCGGGAGTGGAAGGCGGATAAAGGCGCCCAAATCTTGTCAAATGCTTCGAAAAAAAATCAAATCATTTTAAACAAATATAGTTTTTAAAAAATCGGAAACTTCTTTTGCTTTGGTAACTGGAAAAAGATGCGTGGCATTTTTTATTACAAAATCCGGTTTGGAATTTTTGATTGGAAAAACGATGTCTTTATCTGCCAAAATCTGAATAACATCCGGAATTTTATCGAATTTCCAATGTGCGACTTTGTCCATAGACCATTTTAAGTAGTAGGGATCTTTTACTGTGAAATATTGTGTGAGCTTGGGATTTTTCGGATCAAATAACTTTCTGAAGAAAGCATAGAAAAATGTGCTTTTGTCATTTAAAATCCGAAGCGGAACATATCGGACTGCGTTGGTCTTTTGTCCTAGTTTTATAAACTTTGATTTCTCCGAATCTGAACGGATACTTCCCAAAATAACGATTTTTTTGGCTGGTTTCAGCTTATGAATTTCCTGTGCTATAATGCCGCCGAATGAATAACCTAAGAGATAAAAATCTTCGGAATCATCTATGAATGCTGACATTCTGGCAACATAGTGATGAAAATCTTCATCTTTTTCCGGGATGAGCCAGGGAATGTGAACAGGCTCAATTTCTGAATTGAAAGTAAGCTTTTCGAGAACTTTTTCGTCTGCTCCAAGTCCGCTTATGGTGTATAATTTCAAAATTTAAGATTTGAGATTCAAAAATAAAACAAAAAAAGAGCAGAAAAAATTCTGCTCTTGATTTATCTATGATTTTGATAATTATTTTACGCTGATTTTCACTTTCAAATCAACATCGTCTTTTACCAAAACGTCTTGCATTGTAGATTTATAAGCTACATCGAATTTTTGTCTGTCAAAAGAAAACTTATCAGATTCCAAAGTTACCACACCATTTTTAGCTGTAATTTTCGCAGGGAAAGAAACCGGATTGGTTTTTCCTTTTACTGTAAGATTTCCATTTACAACGAAATTGTAATCTTTGCTTGCGTTTTTCTTAACAGAAGTGATTTTGTAAGTAGCTGTAGGATACTTCTCAACTTCAAAGAAATCTCCGTTTTTAAGGTGTCCGTTAAGTTTTCCCTGATATTCTCCGGAAAGGTCTGTTGCGTTGATCGTTGTCATATCCAACACAAACTCTCCTCCTACTACAGAACCATTTTTAAGAACAAGGTTTCCAGATTTTACATTTACAGTTCCATCGTGTGAAGATGCTTCTGTTTTTGCAATTTTATAACCCCACCAGTGTACATCTGAACTTGCCAGTTTTTTTGTCTGTCCAAATGCTAATCCACTAACCAAAACGCCTAATAATAATACTTTTTTCATTTTTTAAAAATTTAACTATGCAAATCTAATTAGAATCATTCAAAATTATTATTGATGTATGATAAGTTTTTAAAAAAATTAACGCCTTCAAGTTAATAAAGGCGTTAATTGTGTCATAGTTTGATTACTCTGTTATAAAAAAGCATTACGCTTTTCTTAACAAATGATTATTTTCCTAAAGGAATGTTGTAGTCGAATCCAACACCGATTGCTCCGGCATTGTAATCCTGATCTGCAATTTGTCCTTTGTCTCCTGTAAAGGTTTTGTTATACTGTACAAAAAAGTTCCAGTCACGGTTATGATATCCGATTTCAGGCTTGATGTAGAAACCGCCGTCTGGTCTGTCTACATTAATATTTTTAGCAACTTTATCATCGCCTACGATAAAACCGTAACCCAGATCTGCACCAAAATAAAAACCCATCTGTTTAGGATAAACTCTGAATAATGCTGCAACAGGAATTACCCCGAAGTCATTATTATCTACTTTCACACCATTGATGGTAGCATTTTTACCAAAATAATGGTTATAACCTGTTGCGATACCAAGACCAAAACCCGGTGTAATCAGATTCTGATAAGAAAGATCTACTCCAAGGTTTGCAGATGTGTTACCACCTGTAGATACGCCACCGTTAAGTCCTACTTTGAACATATTGGTCATATCAGCACTTTGAGCTGAAACTACTCCACCAGCCAAAATCCCTAGACCTAATACCAATTGCTTTAAAGTTTTCATATTTTTAAATTTTAAATTTTACAAAACAGACATTGTAAATTCCGTGCCAAAAAAAATAATTTGTTTCAATGATCTAACATATACTTAAACAAATTCCTAATTTTCAATTATTTAAAATCATAAAAAAATATTAAAATCAAATTCGCAAACTGACATTTCATCATTTTTGATTTAACCAATGGTGACAATTTCACTCCAAAAGATAAATGTAGATTATGGATAACTTTCTGAAAAATAAACATCTAGTTTCAAGAGCTGGTTTTGGCATATATCACGAGGATCTTGAGAATTACAAAACAGCTGATCCCAAAAAAGTCTATAATTTTTTAAAAAATACTTCGGATTACAGCGCACTCGAAACCGACATACAACCTTTGAGTCCGGAAGAATATCAGGAAATGTCACAAGCGACTGACAAAAAACCTTTGAATCAATTTAACAAAAGTTATAATCTTTCCATCAGCAAAGTGTGGCAAGCCAAAATGATTGATTCTGCTAGCCAATTGAGAGAGAAAATGGCGCTTTTCTGGCACGGTCATTTTGCCACAAGAATACAGAATTCATTATTCAATAAAGAAATCATCGAAATCTTCAGAGAAAATGCACTCGGAAATTTCCGCGATCTTGTGTTCGAAGTTTCCAAAACTCCGGCTATGCTTAACTTTCTCAACAATCAGCAGAATAAGAAAGCCAATCCCAATGAAAATTTTGCAAGAGAGCTGATGGAACTCTTTACTTTAGGCAGAGGAAATTATACAGAAAAAGATGTGCGGGAATCTGCCAAGGCTTTTACCGGCTGGAGCTATAATAAAACAGGTGAATTTCGGGATAATGAAAAGCAGCACGATGAAGGAGAAAAAGAATTTCTCGGAAAAAAAGGAAATTTTGATGGGAATGACATCATCAATATTATTTTAGAAAAGCCTGAATGTGCAGAATTTATCACAAGGAAGATTTATCGATTTTTGGTTAATGAAAATCCTGATGAAAAAAATGTAAAATTCTTAGCTCAGAAATTTTACACTTCCAAATATGATATAATGACGCTGATGGACGCCATCTTCCTATCGGAATGGTTTTATTCCGAAAGTAATATCGGATCAAAGATAAAATCGCCGGTTGAGCTTATAGTTGGAATCAGAAGGATTTTACCGATGGATGCGGAAGAAAAAGACACGGTTTATAAATTCGAGAAAATACTCGGTCAGGAACTTTTGCAACCGCCCAACGTAGCCGGCTGGCCTTCCGGAACAGAATGGATAGACACATCAACTCTTTTGCTGAGAATGAGAATTCCGCTGGTGATGGCTGGTTACAAAACGCTTGATATCGAACCGAAATCCAATGATGATGTGAATATGGGAAAAGCCGAAAGAAACCTGATTGTCAATCAAAAGCAAAACCCGATAACCATTCACTGGGACAGGATTGAAAAGCTGCTGAATCAGGATCTGTTTAATATCTTACTTGCAAAACCTAAAAGCGAGATCAAAAACACGCTTACACAGTTCAATGCAGATAAGAGCAGGAAACATCTTCTGATTAGCATTATGTCTACACCGGATTATCAACTTTGTTAAAAATTCTTATTATGATTATCAACAGAAAAACCTTTATAAAAACCAGCAGCCTAGCAG
>JAEXJU010000208.1 GCA_023448955.1 Bacteroidota bacterium | reverse complement strand
GACTTATGATGAGGTTATAGAAAACGATCTGATCAGATATCATCTGGAAGACGGCCGCAAAGTGGAAATTCTCTTTGAGCAGTTGTCTGCGGATAAAACCAAAGTGACAGAAAATTTCGACCCGGAAAATGAAAATCCTTTGGAAATGCAGCATCAAGGCTGGCAGGCTATTCTGGATAATTTTAAAAAATATTCTGAAAGCATCTAAGCATCAACAAGAAATAAGATTATAAGTGTTGTTTTAAAATTAATGAACTCTTTAGCCAACAACTCTCAATCAACAACCAACAACCAACAATCATGAACAACAACATATTTCCCTGCTACTGGTTTAATCAAAGCGGAGCAGAAGCTGCAGGATTTTACACTTCGATTTTTCGTAATTCCAAAATAACCGTTGATACACCAATGGTCATCAACATAGAAATAGAAGGCCAAAAATTAATGTTTCTGAACGCAGGCCCAATGTTTCAGCCTAATCTGACATTGTCACTTATGATGATGTGCGATTCCAAAGAAGAAGCCGAAAATTATTACCAAAAGCTCTCAGTAAATGGAAAAGTAATGATGCCACTGGACTCTTATCCCTGGAGCGATTGTTACGCTTGGGTCGAAGATCGATATGGTATTTCCTGGCAAATCTATTACACTAAAGAGCAATATCAGCAGAAGTTTTCTCCCGTGATGATGTTTACAGGCGATAACAATGGAAAGTGCAAAGAAGCATTAGATTATTACACATCCATTTTCCCGAATTCTAAAATCGAAGGTATTATGGAATATCATGAAGGCCAGGGCGATACAGCAGGAAATGTGGCGCATTCGCAATTTATTATCAATGGTTATGTGATGATGGCGATGGATAGCTCTCATGATCATAAAGCCCAATTTACCGAAGGAACATCTATGACCATAATGACAAAAGACCAGGAAGAGACTGACTACTATTGGGACAAATTCACAAAAGAAGGTCAGGAAAGTATGTGTGGCTGGTTGAAGGATAAGTACGGTTTCAGCTGGCAGATTGTCCCGCACAGATTGATAGAACTGACCAACACACACGAGGTGGAAAAGGCACAGAAAGCTTTCGGTGCAATGATGACAATGAAGAAAATCATCATTAAGGATATCGAGGATGCGTATAATTTATAACAATTCAAACTTATGGAAACATTGAAATATCAGATCGAGATTGATGCGCCGGCAGAAAAAGTCTGGGATGTGTTGTGGAATGATAGAACTTATTCACAATGGACGCATTATTTCAGTCCGGGTTCTATAATGAAAACGGATTGGCAAATAGGCGGTAAAACCTATTTTACCGAAGCGAGTGGACAAAACGGAATGGTAAGTACGATTGAACGTATCGAAGAACCAAAAATTCTGGTATTTAAGCATCTTGGTGAAATGGTTATTGGCGTAGAAGATACTGAAAGCGACAGAGTAAAAGCCTGGAACGGAAGTTTGGAAGCGTATTTTCTGGATGAAAATAATGGAAAAACAATGCTTCGGGTGGAAGTGGATGTCGATAGCAACTACAAAGATATGATGGATAACGGCTTTACAAAAGGATTGGAGGTTGTCAAAAATCTTTCTGAAAAATCTTAAGCATAATGAAACCGAATTCAAACGGCTTTCTGAAAGCGAATGACATTAGTCTCTATTATGAGATCTATGGAGAAAGAAAACCGTTGGTTTTGATTCACGGTGGCGGTTCATCTGGCTTTTACGATTTCGAGGAAACCATAAAAAGATTAGAAAATGATTTTCAGCTGATTGTCATTGATTTACAAAATCACGGCAGGTCTGAACATCGCAAGGTTCCTGAGACTTTTGAACAGGATGCAAGAGATGTAATGGAAGTATTGGAAGGACTTGACATCAAGAAAGCATCATTTTTCGGGTTCAGCAATGGGGCGACCACGGTTCTTCAAATTGCCCACCTTTTTCCGCATAATGTCGATAAGATTATTGCAGCATCAGGCGTCACCAAACGAAACGGAATGATAGACGGTTTTTTTGAAGGAATGTCCAAAGCAAGTCTAGATAATATGATTCAAACACTGAAAGATAATTTCCTTAAAATCAATCCGGATGAAAATCTTTTAAAGAATATGTTTGAAAAGGACAGCCAGCGGATGATAAACTTTCAAGATGTTGATGATGAGGTTTTGAAATCCATAAAATGTCCAGTTTTCCTGATTTCAGGAGACAAAGATGTTATAAAACTTGAACATATCGTAGAATTAAATCACCTAATTTCCAACTCCAAAGTGATGATTTTGCCGGCAGGTCACGGAAGCTATATGATGGCGGACGAAAATGGAAACATAGATAAAGAACTCATTGATTTCACGATATCTCAAATCAAAAAGTTTTTAAACTTATAAACTAAGTACAACTTAAAAAATAATAAAAATGCCAAAATTAAATCCATACCTCAATTTTGATGGTAAAGCAGAAGAAGCTTTCACATTCTATCAATCCGTTTTCGGTGGCGAATTCGTGGGAGGCGTGATGAAAATGGGAAATGCACCCGGAACAGAACATCTTTCTGAGGATGAAAAAAACAGAGTCATGCACATTGCGTTACCAATTGGAAAAGACCTCCTGATGGCTTCGGACATTGTTCCGTCTATGGGGCACAAACTCAATCAAGGCAATGGAAATTACATTTCTATTTTCCCGGAAAGCAGGGAAGAAGCAGACCGGATTTTCAATGGACTTTCAGCTGACGGTGAAATAGAAATGCCTATGGAAGACCAGTTTTGGGGCGATTATTTCGGAAGCTTCAAAGATAAATACGGCGTTTATTGGATGGTGAATTACAGTAAAGATTCCGGTTACGAAGGATAGCAAGAGTTACCCGCAGATTTAATTATCTGCTGAAATCAGTAATATCTGCGAGAAATTTAAAAATTAAATATTTATGGAAAAAGTAACAGCAAAAGCATCAATTGGAATTCAGAAGCCGGTTTCAGAAGTTTTTGAAGCCATTGTTAATCCGGAAATAATGCAGAATTATTTCATTTCCAAAGGTTCCGGAAGAATGGAAACTGGAAAGGAAATCTTCTGGACTTTCCCGGAATTTGAAGGTTCTTATCCATTGACAACAAAAGAAATAATTCCCAATGAAAAAATAGTTTTTGACTGGGATCCAAAATCTTTAGTGACCATCGAGTTACAACAATTGTCTGAAAATAACACAATGATAAAAGTTTCGGAAGCAGGGCATAACACAGACGAGAACGGTATTAAGTGGGCAATCGGTCAAACCGAAGGCTGGGCTAATTTTTTAACTTGTATGAAAGCGTGGCTGGAATACAAAATCCACTTGCGGAAAGGTGCTTTCGATTTTATGAAAACGAATTAGAATTGAAGCCTTGCGATTGCAAAGCTTTTAAATTATCTAAATTCGGAATATCTAACTTTTTTACTTAACTCATATTTATCTACAATATCATTAACCACATCAAAAAACCAATCAGGAGAAAATGGACTAATTACAATTTCTTCGATTAAAGAATTCAAATCTATATTTATGTATTTTCCATTTTGATTTTCTTCTTTAGTCCAATCATAATCAAAACCAGATTTTAACTTAACTTGATGTATTAATCTGATTTCATTTTCATAATTGTAAGGTTTATTTTTATGTATTATTCGATAATTAGCGTTTGAAAAATCAATTTTATCTTTTTGGAAATTAATGTATTTTATTTCGCTCAATTGTATCATCTCTTCAGAATCTTGAAAAGCAGAAATAAGCCTATTAATGCTACTTTTAATCATTATACCTTGATTTAAGTTTGCATAGATTTTCCAAAGAGCATAAGACTCTGACTCCAATTTATTCCAACAAGAAACGCAAATCAAATGTTTAAATTTCTCATCTGTCATTCGATGTGCAAGAATATCTTTTTTTATCTCTTCTTCTATATTGAAATCTTCTTTATTTTTGTAAGCGGGATGTGATGAAAAAAGTTTTCTATACCAATTTTCTAATTCTTTATAACTCAATTCGGGAAGTGTTCCTTCATATCTATCTTCAAAGTTGCTTAATTTATTAAAGAAAATTTTTTTAGTTTGAATTAGTGATAAAAACTTTGCTAAATCTAAATATCTTGCGATTGAATAGTTTGAATTGGGGAAAAATACTGGTGCTGTTGTATTTGAAGGTTCTTTTATTGGCATAACTAATTCT
>JAEXJU010000177.1 GCA_023448955.1 Bacteroidota bacterium | reverse complement strand
AAATTCGGTTTTCCGGTTTTTCCTATGGATTTTAAAGATCCGGAAAGCGATGAGATTTGGAAAGGTTACAAAGAGTCAGGTTATTTTCCTGAGGCTTTCATTAATATGACAGCTTTGTTAGGTTGGACACCGGCAAACGATAGAGAGATTATTTCAATGGCCGAAATGATTGCCGAGTTCGATCTTCACAAAGTTCATAAAGCCGGCGCAAGATTCGATCCGCAGAAAGCAAAATGGTTCAATCAGGAATATCTTAAATTAAAATCTGATGAAGATGTTTTGATTTTGTTGAAAAAAGTTGACGAAGTAAATTCATCTGGTTTACCCAATGAAAAATTGTTGAAAATAGTTTCGTTGATGAAAGAAAGAGCAACGTTCGTGATTGACATCTATAACGATGGAAAATTCTTCTTCGAAGCGCCAACTGCTTATGACGAAAAGGCGCTTAAAAAAGCCTGGAATGAAACAACTTCTGTAGTTTTAAAAGACTTTTCTAACACACTTGAAAATACAAGCTTTGAACCTGAAATTCTTAAAGAAGCAATTCATCAATTCGCGGAAGAACATTCTTTAGGAATGGGAAAAGTGATGATGCCATTGCGTCTGGCTTTGGTTGGCGAGCTGAAAGGTCCCGATGTTCCTGATATTATGAACATCATTGGCAAAGAAGAAACGATAGCAAGGATCGAAAAAGCGATTAATATAAATTAATTGTCAGATCCAAAATCTATTTGTAAAAAAAAGATTATTTTTGAACGGTTTAATCCAAACATAATATGGAATATTTAGAATTTGAACAACCTGTAAAAGAACTGATTGAGCAATACGAAAAATGCGTTCAATTGGGCACTGAAAGCGGAATAGATGTAGATGAATCCTGCAAAAAAATCAAGGACAAAATAGAAGATACTAAAAAGAAAATATACGGAAACCTTACACCTTGGCAAAGAGTACAGCTTTCCAGGCATCCAGACAGACCTTATACCTTGGATTATATCAATGGACTGGCAGATGCGGGTAGTTTTGTAGAACTTCACGGTGACCGTAATTTTGGCGATGATCCTGCAATGGTAGGCGGTATAGCCAGCATCAGCGGTAATACTGTGATGCTTATCGGGACGCAAAAAGGAAGAACGACTAAAGAACGCCAGCACAGACGTTTTGGGATGTCTAATCCGGAAGGCTACAGAAAAGCATTAAGATTAATGAAACTGGCGGAGAAATTTGGCATTCCTGTAGTAACTTTTGTGGATACGCCTGGTGCTTATCCTGGTTTGGAAGCGGAAGAACGCGGACAAGGTGAGGCTATTGCGAGAAACATCTATGAAATGTGCCAGCTGAAAACGCCAATCATTACAGTAATCATCGGAGAAGGTGCAAGTGGTGGCGCATTGGGAATTGGTGTAGGAAACAAAGTTTATATGTTAGAAAACACTTGGTATTCTGTGATCTCTCCAGAGAATTGTTCTGCAATCCTTTGGAGAAGCTGGGAATATAAAGAAACCGCTGCTAACACAATGAAACTGACAGGTGAGGATATGCTGAAGCAAAAGCTGATTGACGATATTATTCCTGAACCATTGGGCGGCGCTCATTACAATCCTGAAGCAACTTTTGACAACGTGAAGAAGATTTTACTGAAAGACATCAAAACTTTGTCTAAAATGCCTGTTGAGAAACTGGTTGCAGAGCGACAGGAGAAGTTTATTGCAATGGGAGAATTCAAAGGATAAACTTAATTATTCTTTTGACAATATAAAAATCAACCCTTTCGGAGGTTTAAAACTCTGAAAGGGTTTTTTCTTGCAGCAAAATGATCTCGTCTCTGAGATACAAATATTGTTTTACCCAGGATCTTGCAGCCCGACTTGAGTGGAGCTCTTTTTTGGATGGGAAAAGCTTTGGCAAAAAAAGCGGGAACGGAAGGCGGATAAAGCTGCCCAATAATTAATAAAAAAAAGCGATTCAAATGATTGAACCGCTTTTATATTTTAGAAAAAATTCTAATTATTCTGCATCAAAATCCGCATCTGCATCGGCAGAAACTTTTTCGCCTTCTTCTTTAGATTTTTCTTTTTCTGCTTTTCTCTGAGACTGACCTTCTTTTACAGCGTCTGCTACAACAGAAAGGATCATATCGATAGATTTAGAAGCATCATCATTTCCTGGGATTACGAAATCCACTTTTCTTGGATCTGAGTTAGTATCTACGATACCGAAAACCGGGATACCTAATTTTTTAGCTTCTGTTACTGCGATGTGCTCTCTCATGATATCAACTACGAAAATAGCTGAAGGAAGTCTCACCATATCTGCGATAGATCCTAAGTTTTTCTCAAGATTTGCTCTTTGACGATCTACTTGTAATCTTTCTTTTTTAGATAAGGTTTCGAATGTTCCGTCTTTCTTCATTTTATCGATAGCGTTCATTTTCTTAACCGCTTTTCTGATAGTTACGAAGTTGGTCAACATTCCTCCCGGCCATCTTTCTGTGATGTATGGCATGTTAAGTTCTGAAGCGTGTTTTGCAACTACTTCTTTCGCTTGCTTTTTAGTAGCTACGAAAAGAACTTTTTTACCAGATGAAGTCAATTTTTCCAAAGCGCTGCACGCTTCGTCCAATTTTACTGCTGTTTTATGTAAATCTACGATGTGAATACCGTTTTTCTCCATGAAAATGTATGGAGCCATATTTGGATTCCACTTACGCGTCATGTGACCGAAGTGTACGCCAGCCTCTAAAAGGTCTTTTACATTTGCTTTTGCCATGTTTTCTTGTTTTTTGTTAGTTTACTTTCCGCTTTTCTGCAATCAACTTTACTTTAGATGGGAGTAAAGTTTGGATGCTAAACGTAACGGGCAAAGTGGCTGTTGGCTTTTTGCTTTTGGCAATTGGCTTTCCAGCTTTTGATTAAAAAATAAATTTTTAAAAAGTTCATTAACGCTATGTGCCATAAGCCAATAGCCCAACGATTTCTTAACGTTTTGAGAACTGGAATCTCTTTCTCGCTTTTTTCTGTCCTGGTTTCTTTCTTTCCACCATTCTTGCATCTCTTGTAAGCAATCCGTGTGGCTTAAGAAGTAATCTGAACTCTTCGTTGATCTCACAAAGTGCTCTGGAAACACCAAGTCTTACAGCTTCTGCCTGACCAGTGATACCTCCACCAAAAACATTTACTGTAACATCATACTGACCTACAGTTTCTGTCAACAAAAATGGCTGATTTACTTTATAAACTAAAACATCCGTACAGAAGTAAGTTTTAGCATCTTTCCCGTTTATCGTGATGTTACCAGTTCCTGGCTTCACGTAAACTCTTGCAACAGAAGTTTTTCTTCTTCCGATTTTGTGTACTATAGACATACTCAATTATTTGAATTCGTTAACATTGATTACTTTTGGCTGTTGAGCTTCGTGCTTATGCTCAGTTCCTTCATATAAATAAAGGTTCTTGAAAAGAGCGGAACCCAATCTGTTTTTTGGCAACATACCTTTTACAGACTTTTCCAACACTTTTAGTGCATCTTTTTTTCTAAGCTCTTCAGCAGTCATAGACTTCTGACCACCTGGATATCCAGTGTGCCAAATGTAAGTTTTGTCTGCCCACTTGTTTCCGGAAAGTGTTACTTTCCCTGCATTCAAAACGATTACGTTATCTCCACAATCTACGTGTGGTGTGTAATTCGTTTTGTGCTTACCTCTCAAAATCTTTGCAACGGTAGAAGCTAGTCTTCCCAACGGTTGCTCAGCAGCGTCTACCACAACCCATTCTTTATTAGCGGTAGCTTTGTTTGCCGATACTGTTTTGTAACTTAATGTATTCACAATTTATCGTTTACGATTAAACATAATTTTCCCTCAAAGGGTGTGCAAAGGTAGGAATTTTTTCTCGGATGAAAAATTTTCCCCAGAAAAATATTTTAATTTTCTAAAAATTAATACGTTAGCTAATCATTAATTGAATGAAAACTTTCTGAAATTTGTCAAAATAAGCGTTATTTATAATTAAGGTTTTTTATATTTTTGAGAAAAATTCTGAAAATGAGCCACGGAAAACTACGAGAAGAGAAAGACTGCCTTAATTGCGGACATATCGTTGAAGAAAAATACTGTCCCAACTGTGGACAACAGAATATCCAGACAAGACAGCCGTTTCACTATCTTTTCACTCATTTTATTGAAGATTTTACCCACTATGATGGGCAGTTCTGGGGAACGTTGAAGAATCTGGTGTTCAAACCGGGAAAACTGACAAATACTTACATCGAAGGTAAAAGACAAAAATTTGTCCCGCCTGTTAAGCTGTATATTTTTATCAGTTTTATTACATTCTTTTTATTCGCCGTTTTTCCTCCTTTCAGTTTTAATTTCGAAGGAAAAAGTATTGATGGCAAGGAAAAGAAAATTGCTTTAAACAGATTAGCCGAAACTTCCAAAAAACTGGACAGCATCAGAAAAAGGGAAAACATAAACGGGAAAGACTCTGTAACCATTTCTAAAGTTAATGCTTTGCTGCAAGATTCTATAAAATTAAATGATATTCAGAATGATTTTGATATGAGTAAAAAACTGGATGACAGTTTTAATTACAACGGTTACACCAGCCGGAAGTCATTCGATTCTGCAAAAGCTAAAAACCCATCTTTTTATGATTTTATCAATGTTCCTGTTGCTCATAAATTTTTCGAACTAAAAGAACAAGGTGTTACAAAAGGCGAAATCTTAAAAAAACTGGGAGAAGTATCTTTTCATAATCTGCCGAAAGCATTGTTTATTTATCTTCCAATCTTTGCCTTTTTCCTATGGATTTTCCACAATAAGAGAAAATGGTGGTATTTTGATCACGGTATTTTTACGCTCCATTATTTCAGTTTCCTGTTACTGACGATCTTGTCATTTTCTCTTTTATACAAGTTGGCAGATGTAACACATTCTTCAATTAGTATTATTATTTATATACTGATGAATGTCTTATTTTTCTATAGCATCATCTATTTTTTCATAGCTCACTATAAGGTTTACCATACTCACGGCGTCATCAGTTTTATCATCGGCTGTATTTTGTTTATGTTCAATTTCTTTGCATTTATGTTTTTGGTTATAGGCTTGGGCATCATCAGTTTCCTGATGATCCATTAAAAACAAAAAGCCAGATTCCTAAAAAACCTGGCTTTTTTAAATTAAATACTGACTAAAAAGCAAATCGCTGAAAGCCATCTGCCAGAAGCCAATTAATACCTCAAAGATTTACTTTCCCGAAAACTTGCTATCATATAATAAGCAACAAAAACTGTAGAAAACTTAATAATAGAAGGAACTGCAGTTTCAAAATTGAAAAATATCAATCCGACGGCTACCAAGAATACAATTCCAATTAAGGAAATTCCCATTTTCTTAGCCAGCGGCCATTCCGGATGGTCTACAAAATAAGCTAATCCCCAACCGATTCCGAAAGCGGAAGCTACATAAACCTCCACCCAGAAATCCGCAGGGTCGCCCGTGAGCCGTCTAAGAAAAAAACTAATCAGGGTTCCAACTGCGAAATACATCAGCGATTTTATCATTTCAAAAAATTTTGACAAAAATAAGAAATGTAATTTGCACAAGTATAGACTTTGTTTCAAAAGCACAAAAGTCACAAAAGCTATTTGTCCTTTTTCAGTTTATAAAAAAGTTTCTATCAAGTTTTCTTTTGTGACTTTTGTGGTTAAATTTTTAATTATTAAAATCAATCAAGTGCAAAACGCTCCTCAACAAAATTCCTTAGATTTGTGTAAATGATATTTTTATGCACGAGATAAGGCTTAATTCCATTCTAGATAATGATTTCTATAAAATTACGATGCAAAATGCTGTAGTAAAACTGTTTACAAATGAAATCGTAAAATATGAATTTATCAACCGTGGAAAACATAGCTTTCCTGAAGGTTTTGCTGATGAACTGCGAAAGGCTGTCAATGCAATGGCAGAACTGAAGCTTACTAAAGACGAAAAAAAGTACCTGAAAGTCACCTGTCCTTATCTTGCTCTGCCCTATCTCGATTTTTTGGAAGGTTTTCATTATGACCCATCCGAAGTAAAAATAGAACAAAGCGGAAATGATCTGAAAGTATCAGTAGAAGGCCTGTGGTACAGAACCATTCTTTGGGAAGTTCCGCTTCTGGCACTCATCAGCGAGCTGCATTATGAAATGAATCATCTTGAACGGCAAACCAACCAAGAAGTTATCAATAAAACCGTAGAAAAAGCCAAACATCTCACAGAGCTTGGTGTGCCTTTTGCCGAGTTTGGAACCAGAAGAAGACATTCTTACAAAGTCCACAGATTGGTAATGGACGCCTTGATTCAGGATAAAAAATCGACTTTTACCGGAACTTCCAATGTTCATCTGGCAATGATGTATAATGTAAAACCTATCGGAACACACGCCCACGAATGGTTTATGTTTCACGCTGCGGAATTTGGTTTTAAAATGGCCAATTCTATCGCACTGGAAAATTGGGTAGATGTTTACCGCGGCGATCTGGGCGTTGCTTTGTCCGATACTTATACCACAGATGTTTTCTTCCAGCAATTCGATAAAAAATTTGCAAAATTGTTTGATGGCGTCCGTCTCGACAGCGGCGACCCGCTGGAATTTGCAGATAAAACCATCGCTCACTATGAGAAGCAAGGCATCAATCCGTTATTCAAATACATTATTTTTTCTGATGGATTGAACTTGGAAAAAGTAGAAGAAATCACGAATTACTGCAGAGGAAAGATCGGGATCTCATTTGGGATCGGAACCAACCTTACCAATGATGTAGGACTCAAACCAATGAATATCGTCATGAAGCTCATCAGCGTTAAAGGCATCAACAACGAATGGATTCCAACCGTAAAATTATCAGATGAAAAAGGAAAATATACCGGCGACACAAAGATGATTGAACTGGCGAAAGAATTTTTGAGAATCAAATAGATCAGAAATAACCACTTTTCATCAACTTATAAAATTCTGTTAAATATTTTCAATTGCCATTGTCTCTTCAAAAAAGTTTTTAATTTTACCTTAACTTGAAAGTTGAAAAATTAATCATGCAAAAGACAAACTGTTCTTTTGGCATTAATTTTAATAGTTAAAACACAACCTATATAAATTTAATTTTATCCTATGAAAAAAACATTTAAAATTGCGGCACTTGCATTGATGGTCTCAATGACAGCCGTATCTTGTAAAAAGAAACTCTCTGATGCCGAACTGACATCACAAGCTACAACTGCGATTACAGCTTATCCTGGAACTACTGTGGAAGTAAAAGAAGGACAGGCTCACCTGAGCGGAACTTTTGCAACAGAAGCAGACAAGCAGGCGGCAATCGATGCGCTGAAAAAAATCCAAGGTGTGAAAGATGTTCACGATATGGCTACGGTTACACCAGCTCCTACAGCTGCACCAGTTGAAGTGAATATGGTAGATGCTGCTGTTCTTCAGAAAGTGAATGATGCGCTTAAAGATATCCCTGGTGTGAAAGCAGAAGATATGAACGGAATGCTTACGCTTACCGGATCTACAACTGCCGCTAACGCCAGAAAGGTTAAAGAGTCTGTAGATGCGCTTAAAATTGGTAAATACGATAACAAAATCACAGTTAAATAATCACAAATGAGTTTACAAGACAAATATGCTAGTGTAGTTTCTGCAGCTCAGTCAGCAGGACTTTCTGACCTTTCTGTTCAGGAGCAGGACGGCGTTCTTTACATCACAGGAAAAGCTTCCAACAGTGCATCAAAAGATGCTGTGTGGAATGCCCTTGGTGCTATTGATTCATCATATACTGCTACAGATATTAATATCGATGTACAGGTTTCCGGTTTGGAAGCTGGAGCGTCTCTTACTGTTGCTACGGAAGATTCTAATCTGAACATCAGACAGGAACCTTCTACAGAAGCGGCAGTAGTTGGA
>JAEXJU010000239.1 GCA_023448955.1 Bacteroidota bacterium | reverse complement strand
GTATCTGGGCTGGCCAGCCACTAAACGGAAGAGATTTCCAGCTATACAGAGACGGAAATATATATCAGGATCAGATTAGCGGAAAAGATAATTGGGGAGGTAAAGCCAAGTTTACTTACGCCGGAGGAAAATTCAATTGGTATGCTCAGGGGGCAGTAATGGGATTGGTTGCAAACGGTGGCTGGGATCAGACCCAGACATTTACAGGCTGGAGATTAAAAGATAGCGGAAGTGGCAATCAGTACAATGTGCTTTCAGGATTTACTTACAACATTGGCAATATTCAGATTGCTCCCAATTTTCTTTGGCAAAAACCGATTGAAGGACCTGTTCCATTCAATGTTCCTGCGCCGGGAAGACCAAGAAATATACTGCAAGATCCTTTCGTAGTAAGAGCTAACAGAGAACAGACAGCTGGTGAAATATTATTAACATATGATCCAACTCCTGCAACATGGATGTATGCTTGGGACAGCGACAGAACAGAAGATGCTCCTTTCGCATTCAGTACAGGATTTGTTTACAGACATCTGCCTACAACCCAGGATGCAGCTATAGGAATATTACCAGATGGAAGAACACTTTTTGCATTTCCTGGAGCAGCGCCAGCAACAGACCTTTGGGAAGCTAATGCGAGAATCGTGTCAAAAATAAATCCGGATTTTGGAATTATAGCCAATATTTATGGAGGAACCGGTCAGGCGAACGGAAGCGACACCAGAAAAATCGAAAGATTTGGGATGGAACTCAGAACCATCTATAAAAAAGTCAAATTCATTTCTTCATTTAAATTAAATGACTGGGGACCATACGATTACCACAGAGATTATAACCTTACGTTTCCAATGCAGCTAATGGGTGATCTTTCATTAGAGATCGGAAAACCGGACTGGTGGATACTTCCTGGTACAAGAATCGGAATCAGGGGAACCTACAGAACACTGGATCAATATTCGCCAAGATATAGTCCTACACAGACAATTGACGGTGCTGGAAACTGGGTTCCGGATCCTACAGCTATCGGATTCCCGAATGGAAACGAATGGGAAATAAGAACTTATATTCAAATCAACATCGGTAAATAACTTAAAGAAAAATGAAAAATATATCTAAATATAAATTCGCTAGAATATTAGTTTGTTCTTCTCTACTGGCTGCTTTTGGTTGCCAAAGAGATCTTAGCGAACTTCAATCTGCAGAATATGCCAAAAACCCAGAAGTTTTTATAGATGATTTCAGCTCAGGTCTCAACTATGCTGCATTCGGAGGATCTGCGCCAAAAGCCTTTCAGGTAGATACTCAGGTCAAATATTCCGGTTCAAAATCGATGCGTTTTGAAGTTCCGGACTATGCAAGTCCTGAAGGCGCCTACGCAGGAGGAAGTTTTTTCACATCCGTAGGAAGAGATCTTTCCGAGTATAATGCACTAACATTCTGGGTAAAAGCAACTCAGCCCGCAAATATTGACGTCATCGGTTTCGGTAATGACTTAGGCGAAAATAAATATCAGGTTGCTATTAATGCATTGCCTGTAAACACCAATTGGAAAAAAGTGTATATCCCGATTCCGGATGCTAAAAAGCTCATTGCGGAAAAAGGAATGTTCTTCTACTCGGAAGGTCCGGAAAATAACAAAGGCTATACTTTTTGGATAGATGAAGTTAAATTTGAAAAAATATCCGGTATTGCACAAGGTTCTGGAAGTATTTTAAGTGGAAACAGTAAAACGGTTACATCATTTGTTGGCGTAAATCAAACAATTGATGGTCTCATCTCCACTTTCAGTCTTCCGAATGGTATCAATCAGGCCGTTTCGGTTACGCCATATTATTTTAATTTTACATCGTCTAATCCATCTGTAGCAACAGTCAATGAGAAAGGTTTAGTTTCGACTCTTGCGGCAGGTTCCGCTGTTGTAACGGCTACTTTAGGAGGAAAACCGGCAACTGGAAGTCTGACAATCAATTCGCAAGGAAATTTTACGCCTGCCCCTGCTCCGACTATCCCGTCTGATAAAGTGATTTCACTTTTCAGTGACACTTACACCAATGTTCCAGTAGATTATTATAATGGATATTGGGCGCCATATCAAACTACACAATCTGCAGATTTTACAGTAAACGGAAACAACGTTCTTAATTATACCAACTTTAATTTTGTAGGTATACAGACAAGTTCTCCAACGGTAAATGCTTCTTCAATGTCTCATATACATATGGATATGTATTTGCCAAATACAGTGGCAACAGGATCAAGTTTTATTATAAAAGTTGCTGACTTTGGCGCTGATGGTGTTTATGGAGGAACTGATGATAAAACAGGACAATATACCGTTCCTGCAGCCAGCCTGCAAAGCCAAAAATGGGTTAGTCTGAACATTCCGTTAGCATCTATTTCCGGATTATCAACAAAAGCTCATATCGGACAGATCATTTTTGAAGGTGCCAATATTCCTTCATTTTACGCAGACAACATCTATTTCTACAATGACGGAAGCATTATCCCTACAACGCCTACTGCCGCTGCGCCTGCACCATCTCATCCTGCTTCTGGAGTTCTTTCAATTTTCAGTGATGCATATACCAATGTTGCAGGAACAGATTTTAATCCGCCTTGGGGACAAAGCACTGTGGTTTCTCAAACTCAAATTTTAGGAAACAATACGTTGAAATATGCAGGTCTTAATTATCAAGGAACTCAATTTGCAAGTCCATTGAATGTGACATCTTACGGATTCATTCATATTGATTATTACACAGCGAATTCTAACAATCTGAAATTTTATCTGATAAGTCCTGGACCGGTTGAGAAAGCGTACACGTTACCTGTGCCATCAGGTATCGGAACCAATACCAATGGCTGGAAAAGTGTAGACATTCCTTTGTCCCAGTTCTCACCAGTCGTTCTTAGTAACATCATCCAGTTCAAAGTAGATGGAAATGGCGATATTTTCTTTGACAATATTTATTTCCATAATTAAAATCTAAAAAGAAAATACTATGAAATTTTTATATCAACATAAATTTTTAAAGATTACCACAGCTTTAATTTTCTCACTATCAGTCATTTCCTGTGAAGAAGATACTGTGCAGACTTTGCCGGAAAGAAACTGGGAACTTACCTGGAGCGATGAATTCAACGGAAATTCAGGGACACTACCAGATGCTGCAAAATGGTCTTATGACATCGGTACAGGAAATGGTGGCTGGGGAAATCAGGAATTACAATATTACACCAACAGAAAAGAAAATGTATCTCTGGACGGAAATGGAAATCTGGTAATTACAGCTAAAAAAGAAAGCTACAATGGCTCAGCTTTTACCTCTGCCAGAATCAAAACAAAAGGACTTTTTGATCAGCAATACGGGAGATTTGAAGCCAGGTTAAAAACACCTTACGGACCCGGATTATGGCCAGCTTTCTGGATGCTTGGCGCTAATGTAGATTCCGTGCCGTGGCCGCAATGTGGTGAAATTGATATTATGGAACTGCGTGGGCAAGAACCTCATATCATTAACGGAACAGTTCACGGACCTGGATATTCGGCAGGAAATGCAATTACAAAAGCCTACGGATTACAAAACGGAAGATTCGATACCGATTTTCACATTTTTGCAGTAGAATGGGATGCAGACAAAATCGACTTTTTTGTGGATGACTATCTCTACCAGCGTCTGAAAAGAGAAGATGTAGAGAAAAAAGGTCAATGGGTTTACAATTCACCATTCTTTATGATTCTGAATGTCGCTGTCGGAGGGAATTATGTAGGTTTCCCGGTTGACGGAACACCTTTCCCACAAAAAATGACTATCGATTACGTACGTGTTTACAAACCAAAATAACATCATATAGTTTCTTAAACCTTACCGGTTTTCGGATGGGTAAGGTTTTTTTTAATATCATTTTTTTAATCAATTTACTGAAGGGAATTTTCCTTTCGGAAGGACTTTACAAACCCATTTTAAAAATAATTTATCAAAATTTCATTAATGCAATCCACGATTTCCCATATCGAATCCTCTTTAGAAACTGTAAAAATCAACCACGAAGTTTTTTTTAAAATCTCCGATGCAGAATCGTTGCGTCCGTTTTTTATGACCATCGTAAGCGATTCCAATCATTGGATGTTCGTTTCCAGCAATGGCGGACTTTCCGCGGGGAGAAAAAACTCAGAATTTGCCCTTTTCCCGTACTACACCGATGATAAAATCACCGAATCGGCAGAAATTACCGGAAGCAAAACGATGGTTCAGATT
>JAEXJU010000342.1 GCA_023448955.1 Bacteroidota bacterium | reverse complement strand
ATCCTGTTTTAAGTGCAAAAACATTTTTACCCGCAGTAATATTAATGTCCGTTAAATCAGATAATGTAAGCTGTACAAGTCTCCATTGTCCATTAGTATCAATAGAACCTGTATACTGATTTGTTTGGGCAGCAGTAGAACTAAGTATAGCACCAGTCTTGAATGTACCTAAATTAAATGAATAATATTTAGTATCATCCGAAGCTTTATATACGTTGAAAGATAAGGATTTTCCCGTTGCGGTACCTTTTATATAAAAAGTTATTCTTTTTGGAGATGTTGGTAATCCACTAGCCGCCACTGAAGTAAAAACATAATCGTTAGCGGCAGGCACTCCCTTAATTTGTAAAGAGTTAGTTCCATTATATCCTAAACCTACACCTTGTGTTGCATAAGTTTTAAGTCCGAAACTATTAACACTTGACAAAAATGTAGTCCAGTTTTCAAAATCCGCACCATTAAATAATTTTACTGCAGATGCAGAAGGATTTTCAGGAGCACCTGGTAGGAATCTTGGATTTTTGAAATTCACATCATTAAGACTTCTAATAATCATTTGCCAGTTTGCATTATACTTACTCACAACAAAAGTTAAGTCTCCACTTTCTTTTGGGAGAAGTTGGGCTCCAAAAGTTGAGAATCCTGAACTTCTAAGTACTGTAGAGTTATTTCCTTTGTCAACGATTGTTCTATCCGTATCCTGTCCTACTCCTGCAATATATTCAATATAGGTTTTTTGCGTAGGTGATACTAAAGTTTCATCAAATTGTACATTTGGGACCTGAACAAGAGTATTTATATATTTGGCATCTAATGCTTTTAAAAGATTAGGGAGAACAGTTGGTACAATAGGAGCTACATCCATTCTATTGTCTCCATTACAAACACCTGATAAATACCGATTAAGTAAGGCACTAGGTATTCTACCTATAGCATAAGTTGGATCTACTGAACCTATTTTAAGTGTTGATCTATCCCATCCCAATACAAGACCATTTGCTTTAATTCTAATATGAGAACCTACAGGAAAATCAGTATAATTAGATGATTTATCTATTTCAATCTGCATACCTATTGTTGGGTTTTCTCTTTTATCTTGAAAAGAAATTGTTTTATAAAAATTTCCATTCTCATCAGAAGAAACAACATATCCATCAAAAATTACAGCCGGGCCGTCAGCAGGAACTTTATATGTTGTTGCAGAATAATTAGTCCCTGTTAAAACAGGAGCTTTGGCTGCAAAGTCTGCCATTTCAATTGTAGGCGCATCAAACCTATTATTACAAAGAATTTCAGGTGTGCTCCATTCATCTTCCTTTACACAAGATGTAAATGTCCCAATGATAAAAGCGGACATCAATACGGTTTTTAAAGTTTTATTTATTTTCATTGTGAGTTATTTAAAATTTATTAGAATCTAACTTGTAAGTTAACAAAATATGATCTCCCTTGTGTATACCAATATTTTGGACTGAATAATGATGTTGATCTATCATAATCTTCTCCAAAAGAATTATATTTAACATATCTGGATTGTTCAAAACCTCCTGTAATATATTTTGTGTTATCAAAAATATTATTAACACTTGCTGATATTAGGACATAATATTTACCCAAAATCCATGATTTACCTACGTTTGCATTAAAAAAATATGCAGATGGCAATTTTCTCTGTTGCAAAATTTCTCTTAACCGTGATTCATCAATATTATAGAAAGGTGTACCTGATTGACCATTCTGTACAAATGATTCAGATCTAATTAAAGCTGATGGGTCAAGATAATTATTGTCAAGATAATTCCAGTTTGCTCCTATCCACCAATATTTTGGAGAACTGTATCTTAGTCCAGCCGAAAAAGCTGTCTGAGGTGTACCTCCTTGTTTAAAATTCTTTATGTAAGCTTTACCAAACTCCGTGTATGGCAAACCATTTGAAAAAACACCGATATTATCAGAAGCAAAATAAACATTAGGATTATTCCTGTATGTATATTGCCCATAACTTGCTGCACCTTGGAAAGATAATGTTGGTAAAATCTTAATATCCATTCCAATTTCCGCACCCATATTTCTTTTTTCTACATTAGACATAATCTGAGTAACAAAAGCACTTTGTACATACTGCCCACCTGTATTGCTATCTGTCGTACCTGATGTGTCGCCTAAATCACTTAGCTGAATCCCATCTGCAAAAAACCTTTGTACATTAGTTTCATTCTGAGTATCTACTAAGAAAACGGAGGCTCTAATTTTATAGAATGGTGTATTGACTACATAACTTAAATCATTTGCGTTGATAATCGTATTCTTAAGATTAGGGGCAACTGATCCATTTAGTCTAGGATTTATAAAGATATCTTCTAAATATGGTGCTTGGGAAAAGTATGCCCCGTTATATATTAAGAAATTCCTTCCGTTCAATTTATAAATAATTTGTCCTTTAAGGCCATAGTTCCAGAAATTTTTATCCGTACTTTTTCCAAAAGAATCGGCGTATAAATAATGTCTGAATAATCCCTCTCTGTTAGAAGTAGTATATCCAAATAAACCAGAAACAAAAACATCAAAAGCGCCATTAGAGAATTTGAAACCCGGATTAACCTTAACTTCTTGTCTGTTAAAAATATAATTGTATCCTATTCTGTCCCCCACTTTTTTCGCAACATTAGCTTCGCCTTCATTTAAAAGACCTGATGTCCCAGGATTGTTTGTGTCGGAGAAAGGATCCTTATTATAAGCAAAATCAGCCCCTAACAGATCTTTTACTTCTCTGTAAAGTTCTGACTTATAGTTTTGATAAGATAGATTCAGAAGGAATCTGGAATTATCAGTAAAATTGTATGTATAATGTGTGGCTGCATTCCATATTTTGTCATCACTTACATCATTAACCTGAAAATATATTGCTCTTTTCCCTGTAACACCATATTTTGTAACAGCATCTTGCTTTATATTTTTCGCATACAGGTTGTTCCAGTTTATCTGAGTAACATTAGGATCACCATTTTGCCATTGACTTATAGCCGTCTGATAAGCATCATAAGCACCAGAAAGAGATCCAAGATTATTAGGATCTGCTGTTAAAACAGCCGGATTTAGAGAAGCTATATAACTAGGAAGGTTTCTGTAATAAGTCGGGCTTGGGTTTGGAGCATTTTGCCAATCTAATCTTGAGCCTTTATCTTTTCCAAACTGATATGATACCGAAGTCCAAAGATTTGATTTTTTATTAATCTTCCAGAAATCCTGTAACATCAATACTGGCTGAAAACCTTGTCTTACACGTTCGTTACGTTTCTCTCCATCTTGCCATCCCCAATAGGAGTTATAATGTACGCCTCTGTAGTCATAAACTTCTTGTGTATTAGGGCTAGAAGTCGATCTTCTAAATGGTGAAGCAAAAGCATTAAAAGTTATGGTGTGATTATTATTAAACTTTTTCTCAATACCAAGATAAGTACCATAAGCATCGTAAAAAGTTCCTTCTTGTATTCCTTCTTCTGCCCATCTCTTAGCGCCCATTAATGTGAAAGCCCATCCGCTTTTTGACATTCCGGATGTATATCTTAAAGAGACTCTTTGCCTATAGTTCCTGTTTGTTATAGAGTAAACAGCCTGAAAACCTTTTCTGTATTCGCTAGCTTTGGTGTTTTTATAGATTACGCCACTTGCACCACCGAATGCATATTCTGAAGGTGAATGGTTAGCCGATATCTCAGGATATCTAACGATTTCATTAAGACCTCCCCAATTAGAAAAATCTACATTACCATTATCCGATTTTACCATAGACACACCGTTCATCATATTTTCGGAAGTTCTTCCGTCAATACCTCTTGGGCGGAACCAGTAAAATCCAAGGTCAAAACTGGCAATTCTGTTGAACACATCTTGTGAAGACTGTAGAAGACCAACTGTAGAAGTCTGTCCGCTGCCTTCTTCATCAGCATTATCAAGGATTGCCAAGCCCTGATCTGCTCCTGTCAGTGTAGAATAAAGGGTAATAACCCCCAAATCTTTTCTCTTTTCTGTGGTTACATCAAATTCCAACGTTTTTGTTTCGAAATTCGGTTTTGATACCACAACTTGATAATGTCCGGATTTCAGATCTACGAATTGGAAATAACCAATTTTGTCTGCCGTAACATCATTACCTTCTCCTTTTAAACTAACTTGTGCTTTTTCCACCGGTTTCCCGTCCGCATCTTTCAGGTATGCAAAAACCGTAGTCTGTGCAAAATAAAATGATGCCGGAAGCATTGTAAATAAGGAGATTAATGATAATTTTTTAATCATAAATCAATTAGGTTTTGTTTGCTCTTTTTTTCTAATATACAGTCCGTTATGCACGGGAAGGCAAATGTAAATAAATTTTTGATAATTAAAACTTTTTAACATTTTATTTTTATTTTAACAAATTTTTAAATTTTCAACACTTATAATAACATTTTTTAAAAACATTAAATTTTTATTTTGCAGGTATATAAAAAAAATTACTTTTGTAGCCCTACATTTTTTTATTTTGTAACCCTTTTCAAAATTACTAAAACGTGTAATCAGATCAAAGAGTTACTCAAAAACATTTGAAAATAAGTACTTTATACATGAAAAATTTATTTAGCTTAATTGCTTTACTCGGCATTTCTTTATTATTTGCCCAGCAAAAAAGACAGGTTCGTGCAGCTACTGTCGGTTTTCTGAACGTAGAAAACCTTTGGGACACTGTGCGTTCTGCAGATTATATAGATGGAACTAAGGATAAGAGTAATCCTGCATTCCATAGAAGTGTTCCTTTGGACTCTATCAAATATCTGGAAGTTACAGAAAAAGATTACAAAGGCGTTTGGAACGATGAATCTCTTGCAGGAAAGAAAGTTGTCAGAATACAAGGCGGCTCAGAAGAATTCACCCCAAAGAGCGGAAAAAACTATAATTATAAAATATACAAGCAAAAGTTGGAAAATGAGGCCAAAGTGATTTCTGAAATGGGAAGAGCTTACACAGGAACTGCACCTGCAGTTGTTGGTCTTATTGAGGTAGAAAACAGACAAGTTGTAGAAGATCTGGTAAAAGAACCGGCTATTGCAAAGTACGATTATGGGGTTGTTCACTACAATTCTTATGACTACAGAGGAATTGATGTTGCTTTTATTTATCAGAAAAGAAGATTCACTCCATCCAAATCCTGGAAAAAAGAAATAAAAGTATTTGGAGAGAATGGTAACAGAGAATACACAAGAGACATTCTGGTTCTCACAGGTTTCCTAGACAATGAAAAAGTAGCATTTTTCCTAAACCACTGGCCATCGAGAAGAGGTGGTGAAGCAGCATCTTTGCCAAAACGTAATGCCGCAGCAGCGATTCTTAAAAAAGAAATGGATAGTGTGAAATCGCTAGATCCTTCTACCAAGCTTTTTGCAATGGGAGATTTCAATGACGATCCTATCAGCCCAAGTTTAAAAAATTATCTGAAGGCCGTTGGAAACCCAAAAGACCTTAATGAAGACAACCACTATCTGAATCTGATGTATCCATTGTATAAAAAAGGAGTAGCATCATTGGCGTATCAGGATGCACCTAACCTTTTTGACCAGATCATTGTTTCTTCCAATCTTTATTCACCAAACAATGAACTCAGAAAAGATTACTCTGTTTTCAAAGCAGAAGTTTTTGCACCGGCTTATCTTGTAAATAAAGAAGGAAATTACAAAGGTTACCCATTCAGATCCTGGAACGGAGATCAGTTTACCGGCGGTTACTCAGACCATTTTCCGGCGTTCGTGATTCTACAAAAAGAACCTTAAAACAAATCAACCGTTTCAATTTTTTGGAACGGTTTTTTATTTTTATTTGGGCAGCTATTTGATTACACTGAAAGCTACTTAACATTTATTTTTTATGGCAGCTTTTCCGTCTTCCGCTATTATCTTTTTGCTCGGCATAGCCTCTCGCAAAAAGGATAACCGCTCAAGCCGGGCTGCGTGAAATTCGACAAACAAAATTGACTGCACATATACATTCTTTCTTTCATCAACTAAAAAAACAAATTGAGAGATGATTCAGTGGTTATAAAAAAGTCATAACTTTAAACAAATCATTGCAATGAAAAATCTTTTCGCTATAATAATCATTTCCGTATTCATTTGGTCTTGCGCTTCTGGGTTGGGAAAAACAGCAACCAATTCGAAACCCGGGATTTCTGCCCAGAAAAAAGCAGACTCAGCAGATGAGTGGGAAATTACTGTTTTCGATACCGATTATGAAACATTTCTCGCATCAAGAGCGCAACCCAAATCGATGTTCACAGAAAGCTTATTAAAGTCCAGAAATCAGCTCCTTGTCGCAGAATGGAACAATCGCTATTTTTCGGGAATCAATCGAAATTTTTACGAAGTCTCTATTGATTACAATGTCAATGAAAAGTATGGCTTCGATTTCGAATACAGATTGTACCAGTTCTTCGCCTATTGTAACTGGAAATATGGCATTCGGTTCAACGGCTTGAGAGGCATTGATAAATTCAAATAAAAAAGCCCAATGAAATTTCACTGAGCTTTATTAATTATTTTTTAAGTCTAGAAACATCACGCTTCTCACTTCTCACTTCTATCAGGCAATTCCTTCTTCCTCACCTTTCAGTTTTTCCGCATTTTCTGCCATAATCACGGCATCCATCATTTCTTGGATATCGCCGTTCATGTAAGCATCCAGATTATAAATCGACTTGTTGATTCTGTGATCGGTCACCCTTCCTTGAGGGTAATTATAAGTTTTGATTTTCGCCGAACGGTCACCGGTAGAAACCATTGTTTTTCTTTGTGCTGCAATATCGCCTACAACCTCCTGAAGCTTGATGTCGTACAATTTGGCTCTCAGCATTTCCATTGCTAATTCTCTGTTAGCCAACTGAGAACGAGCCTGCTGACAAACCACAACAATACCGGAAGGTTTGTGTGTTAATTGAACTTTGGTTTCAACCTTATTTACGTTCTGTCCACCAGCTCCTCCCGAACGGGAAGTCTGCATTTCAATATCTGCTGGATTGATTTCCACATCCACTTCCTCCGCTTCCGGCAAAACCGCAATTGTGATAGCTGATGTATGAACACGACCTTGTGATTCAGTTTCCGGCACACGTTGCACGCGGTGAACTCCGGACTCGAATTTCATAATTCCGTAAACGCTTTCGCCTTCTACTTTCATAATCAATTCTTTGTAACCTTTAGATGCCTCGCTGGAATCCGTGATTTCGTGTTTCCAACCTTTGGTTTTGAAATACATCGAGTACATCCTGTACATATCTTCCACGAAAATCGCTGCTTCATCTCCACCTGTTCCAGCCCGCATTTCCAGGATGATATTCTTGTCATCAGCAGGATCTTTGGGGATCAGAAGGTATTTCAGATCTTCTTCGAAGGCCGGAAGTTTGTCCTGCGCTTCGTATTTTTCCTGCTTGGCCATTTCCACGAATTCTTTATCCGAACCGTCCGCAATAATTTCATCTGATTCGGCAATCGTGTCAAGCGCAGCTTTATATTCATCAAAAACCTTCACGATCTTTCCAAGGTCACTATATTCTTTATTTAGTGCGGAATATCTTTTTTGATCCGTAATCACATCTGGTTGGATGATAAGGTCGGCCACCTCATTATATCGTTGTTTTATCGCTTCCAGCTTCGGAATTAATGACTTAGACATAGGTAAATTTTAGTGTGCAAAGATACGGAATTAAGAAACAAGAAGAAAGAGGCAGGAATCAAGAAAAATAGTTTACTTTTTTTCAACCAGAAAGGCACAATGTTTATACACGAGGTTCACTGAGCTAATCTTTATAAACGAAAAATTTAATTGTGTTCTTTAAAATCTTCGTGTCTTTTTGGTTATAAAACAGAAAAATCCATTCCCGAAAGAATGGATTTTTTTATATATTGTTTCGCTTTGAGTGCAATCTCTCACGAAAAGAAAATTGCCAAATTAATGGTGATGACCGTGTGAAACAGGCTTTTCGCCTGCAGGTCTTTGGTAAATCACTTCCACACCTTCTTGTTCATACAATTTCTTGTATCTTACTTTTTCCGGGTCAAAGTTTTTGTTGATTTTCCCAAAATATTCCGCAACACCTTCAGTTAACCAAAGTGGTACGATAAATCCGAAGAACATCAAAATACACCAGAATCCGCACAACATCATTGTGAAGAAATAAACGGTCCAAAGAAATTGGTAAAACGGCCAAAAAGCTGATAACATCATAATGCTATATATTTTGAGCAAAAATAGGACTTTTTCTTTTTCATACAAAAGATAAAACCTGATTTTTACTATTTATTTTAATTTTAATCAAAAAAACTAAAAGAGAATAGACAAATAGATGACAGATTTATTGCTTCTGCTTTCCTTTGTCTGTTTTCTATTCTTCTGTAATCTAACTATCTAGTGCGCAAGATCTGCAAAGAAATCATTGCCTTTATCATCCGTAATAATGAACGCAGGGAAATCTTTTACCTCGATTTTTCTCACGGCTTCCATTCCTAATTCCGGAAAATCTACCACCTCAACAGAAAGAATATTGTCTTTCGCTAAAATAGCAGCCGGACCTCCGATGGAACCTAAATAAAAACCGCCATATTTGCTGCAGGCATTGGTAACATCCGCTGTTCTGTTTCCTTTTGCCAGCATAATCATACTTCCGCCGTGACTCTGGAATTCATCTACATAAACATCCATTCTTCCCGCAGTTGTCGGTCCGAAACTTCCTGAAGCCATTCCTTCCGGAGTTTTTGCAGGTCCTGCGTAATAAATCGGGTGATTTTTGAAGTATTCAGGCATTGGCTGTCCTGCATCCAGTAATTCTTTGATCTTTGCGTGGGCAATATCTCTGGCTACAATTAAAGTACCGTTCAGCTTCAGTCTTGTTTTAATCGGATATTTTGAAAGTTCTGCTAAAATATCAGACATCGGCTGATTCAGGTTGATTTCTACTGCTTCTTCCAGATGCGGCGGCGTTGCAGGTAAAAATCTCTTCGGATCCTGCTCCAATTGCTCTAAGAAAATTCCGTCTTTCGAAATTTTTCCTTTGATATTTCGGTCTGCTGAACAAGAAACTCCCATTCCAACCGGACAGGAAGCGGCGTGACGAGGCAATCTGATTACTCTCACATCGTGAGTTAAGTATTTTCCGCCAAACTGTGCGCCAATGGCACTTTCCTGACAGATTTTCTGAACCTTCGCTTCCCACTCCAAGTCTCTGAACGCTTGTCCCGCTTCATTTCCTTCTGTCGGAAGATTGTCGTAATATTTTGCTGATGCTTTTTTAACAGCCGCCAAATTGGCTTCCGCGGAAGTTCCACCAATTACCAAAGCCAAATGATAAGGCGGACAAGCTGCCGTTCCCAAGTCTGAGATCCTTTCTTTCACAAAAGCTTCAAGAGATTTTTCGTTCAGCAATGATTTTGTTTTTTGATACAAGAAGGTTTTGTTTGCTGAACCTCCTCCTTTCGTTAAAAATAAAAACTCGTAGTAATTTCCTTTTTTAGCGTAAATATCAATCTGCGCCGGAAGGTTTGAACCAGAATTTTTCTCATCAAACATCGTCAACGGAACTACCTGAGAATATCTTAAATTTCTTTTTTGGTAAGTATTATAAATTCCTTTGCTTAAATATTCGCCGTCATCTACGCCTGTGTAAACATTTTCACCTTTTTTACCCATCACAATCGCTGTTCCCGTATCCTGACAAGACGGTAAAGCACCTTCCACAGCAACAGCAGCATTCTGTAATAAATTGTAAGCCACAAACCTGTCATTATCCGTCGCTTCAGGATCATCAATAATTCTTCTCAGACTTTCCAGATGTGAAGAACGGAGCATAAAAGAAACGTCTGCCATTGCTTCTTCCGCCAAAAGTTCAAGACCTTTAGGATCAATAGTTAAAATCTCTCTGTCGCCTAATTTTTCAACTTTTACGTAGTCTGAAGTCAATTTTTTGTATACCGTATCATCTTTAAGAATCGGATACGGATCCTGATATATGAAATCCATTATTTTATTTTAAAACGGGGTAAATTTACTCAGACCAGAAAAAATATTTGCTAAAATCTGATGACAATCATTTGTTTTGCTCGTTATTTGTAATGGTTTTAAATAACTTTATACAATTATTATCTAAATAAAAATAAAATGAATTACAGAATTGAAAAAGATACGATGGGCGAAGTAAAAGTTCCTGCAGATAAATTTTGGGGAGCTCAAACAGAACGTTCAAGAAACAATTTTAAAATCGGGCCGGAAGGAAGTATGCCTCACGAAATTATCGAAGCCTTTGCTTACCTGAAAAAAGCAGCGGCTTTTACCAATGCAGAACTGGGCGTACTTTCCAATGAAAAAAGAGATGCAATAGCGAAAGTCTGTGATGAGATTCTGGAAGGAAAACTAAACGATCAATTTCCATTGGTGATTTGGCAAACCGGTTCGGGAACGCAATCTAATATGAATGTGAATGAAGTGATCGCGAATAAATCTCACGTCAATTCTGGCGGAACTTTAGGCGAAAAAACAGAAGTTCATCCGAATGATGATGTGAATAAATCCCAATCTTCCAACGATACTTATCCAACGGCAATGCACATTGCTGCGTATAAAAAAGTGGTTGAACAAACCATTCCTGCTGTTGAGAAACTAAAAAATACGTTGAACGAAAAAGCAACTCAATTTAAAGACATTGTAAAAATTGGAAGAACGCATCTAATGGACGCTACTCCACTCACTTTAGGTCAGGAATTTTCAGGATATGTGGCTCAGCTGAATTACGGAATCAAAGCTTTAAAGAATACGTTACCTCATCTTTCGGACCTTGCTTTAGGCGGAACAGCTGTCGGAACAGGACTAAACACGCCAAAAGGGTATGATCTAAAAGTAGCAGATTATATTTCGAAATTTACGGATCTTCCTTTTGTAACGGCTCCAAATAAATTTGAAGCATTGGCGGCTCACGATGCGATTGTAGAATCTCACGGAGCTTTAAAACAACTGGCGGTTTCTTTATACAAAATTGCTCAGGACATCAGATTAATGGCTTCAGGACCCCGTTCGGGAATTGGTGAAATTCACATCCCGGAAAATGAGCCTGGCTCGTCAATAATGCCCGGAAAAGTAAATCCAACTCAGAATGAAGCGATGACAATGGTTTGTGCGCAGGTTTTAGGAAATGATACCACGATTTCTTTCGCCGGAACGCAGGGAAATTATGAGCTGAATGTTTTTAAACCCGTAATGGCTTACAACTTTCTACAGTCTGCTCAACTGATAGCAGATGCCTGTATTTCCTTTAACGATCACTGTGCGGTCGGAATTGAACCGAACAGTGAACGAATTAAAGAACTGGTTGATAAATCTCTGATGTTGGTAACGGCATTAAATACGCATATCGGCTATGAAAACGCCGCAAAAATTGCCAAAACCGCTCACAAAAACGGAACAACTCTGAAGGAAGAAGCTGTAAATCTTGGACTTGTAACTGCTGAACAGTTTGACGAATGGGTGAAACCTGAAGATATGGTGGGAAGCCTGAAGTAAGATTTGAGATTCGAGTTAAAAGATATTTAACAAAATCCTCAGAAATTCTGAGGATTTTTGTTTAGAAATATTCTCTCGCAGATTTCGCAAATTGAGCAGATGAAATTTTAAATCTGCTTTATCTGCATAAGCAGCGTAATATTAAAATTAACCAACCAAAACCTGGTCTGCAAAATATTGTTCCAAATCTCTCAGGGTTTCCGGAGAAGTTTGGATATCTCTTACTAATTCGCCTTTGTTGATGACCACAATTCTCTCACAAACTTCTGTGGTGTGCGCCAAATCGTGGCTGGAAATCAGGAATGTGGAATCTGAGTTTTGAGACCAGTCTCTGATGAGATTTTTCAGTTTGATTTGGGTTGAAGGGTCAAGGTTGGCGAAAGGTTCATCCAGAATGATAATCGCAGGCGTTCCGATCAATGCACCGATGATTCCGACTTTTTTCATATTTCCTTTAGAAAGGTCGCGGATATATTTTTTTGCATTCAGGATTTCGCCGTTGAAGAAATCGGTGAAGTTTTTCAGAAACTCGTCCACATTGGCTTTGTTTTGTCCTCGCAGTTCTCCCAGGAAATAGAAATATTCTTCCGGCGTGAGATAGCCAATCAGAAAAGTTTCATCGATAAATGCACCGACTTTGTTTTTCCAGTTTTCGGATTCGTTGACTTTTTCTTCGTCGATGGAAACAAATCCTGAACTTGGTTCTATCAAATCCAGAATCAGACTGAATAATGTGGTTTTTCCCGCACCGTTGTTCCCAACCAGACCGATGGTTTGACCTTTTTGGAACTCTAGGTTCTCTATGGATAAGACTTTTTTGGTTTCGTAAACTTTGGAAAGGTTATTTATTGTTATCATTTTTATTGTTGTTATAGGTTAGATGTGAGAGATTTATTCCTAAAGTTGAATTGCACGCAGCCCGACCTGAGTGGAGCTCATTTTTTGCTTGGATTTAGCTTCGGCAAAAAATAGCGGGAACGGAGGGCGGAATAGCTGCCCAAGTTTTAATTCCCTTTGAAGGATTTGATGGTTGAATATTTTTCTTTTTTATACAATTTGACAATGAAATCGAAGAATTGTTCTCTGAGGAAAAAGCCAATCAATCCTAGAACACCTAGGCTTGCCACAGCTACCGTGGTTCCGAAAAAATACTTGGAACCCCCGAAAACCGCCATTGGCAAAACCATCTGCGGCAAAAGAAGCATGATGTTTTTGAAACTAAAATTATTTTTCTTGCCCAATGTTTTTCCTCTCGCATTGAGATCAACAGGATTTTTGTTGAATGCGCCTGACAGCAAAACGATCTGAGAATTGACACCGACATTGTAAAGTCCGGCCGCTAAAAACGTGAAATACAAATCCCAACTCACAAATGCGTAGGCAATTGCCAAAACCATACTCACAGCCACAGCGCTAACAATCAGCCACCATTTGGCTTTCAGATATTCTTTGTAAGGAACATTCAGCGTCATCATCAGCGGATAATAGGAACTGTCAAAAGACGGAACTCTCTGTCCGAACAAAAACAGAAATCCTCCAGTGACGAAAAGTCCCATAAATAGTTGCATATAAGCGGTTTTGTAAGCCGGAGAACTGAACAAAAGCAAGCCGTAAAACAAGAATAGGAAACTTCCTAAAGCGATAGATTTTGCAGCTTTGCTTCGTTTGATCATTCGGATATCATTGTTGATGAAAGTTCCGAGAACGCCGTATTTATTAAGAAACTGGATGTTTTCTGTTTTCCCGACTTCCTGCTTCATTTCCAGGCCTTTGTCCAGATAGAAATTGTCATAGATGAATTTTCTGCAGAAAGTATAAAGAATACCGAATATCACAATAGGTATTGCAATCGAATACCAATGGTTATAGAACAGCATAAAAAACTGCTCAGAAACTGATGACAAAGCGATAATATTATAATAATCCAAACCGCCTGCAAGGACTAAAAGTCCACCGATAATCCAAACGGCTAAATCTTTACCGTTTAGAAGGATGTTAATCAGATTAATGCTGAAACTCAAAATAATTAAAGCCAAAATCCACGATAGACTTCCTAAAATATCATAGCCGTTGTAAAGTAAAATCCCCAGCAATGGAATATAGATAAAAAGTCCGCCCCAACTGAAAAATGACAGAAAAGTCTTGCTGATCATATAATTGACCAGTGTGTTTTTCCTGATGTTCATCGTGAGAAAAGGTTTGATGTTCTGAGTTGGCATCTGCTGGAAAAAATACCTCAGGAACAAATCTGCAATGAGCCAATAGATCAGAAACTTACTGATAAATGGCACCGGATCAATGTGTAACTCTTTTTTGGGATAATAAAATGCACCAAAAGCAGCAAACACAAATATTGCAAGGATATAAAGCATTCCCAGAAGCTGGAAAATCTTAACAACAATGTTGGCTGCCAGAGAACTGGATCTGAAAAAACTTTTGAATTCTAATCTGATAAATCTTTGCAGCATAGAGATTTCTTTTTTTGTTAAATTTAATGAAATTCAGAATTTGCTAATGTTTCTATGTATTAAGTTCGATTTTTTAGCGAAATGTTACAAAAAATTTTGATTTACTAACATTTCAAACCGATAAATGTTAATTGTTTCCTCATAACTAAAATTCTTGAAAGTCATAAAAATTCTATCTTTGTAAAATGGCACAGAAGGATACATTATCGAGTTTGATTCACGGTAATTTTGCAAAGGAACTCTCTATTTCGGATGGCAAAATGCCGCCTAATGCATTGGATTTTGAACGAATCGTCATCGGAACTTTTCTAATCGACAGAAAGGGACTTGACCATTCCATTGATTTATTGACACCTGATGTTTTCTACGACCCGAGACATCAAACTATTTTTTCATCAATTCTAAAATTGTATGAAAGCAACTCGCCAATAGATTTAATGACGGTAATTCAGGATCTGAAAAAAAATGAAAAACTTAATCTTGCCGGCGGCGACCATTACATTATCGATTTGACAATGGGCGTAAGTTCTTCTGCGCACATCGAATATCACGTGCGTGTGATTCTTGAGAAGTTTATCCTTCGTTCTTTAATCAATGTATCTGCCAATGTTATCGACAGTTCTTACAAAGAAACCACAGACGTTTTCGAATTGCTGGACAAAGCTGAGCAATCTTTTTTCGAAATCACGAACGGAACGATTAAGAAAGGATTCGACACCGCCAATTCCTTAGTAAAAGAAGCGATTGATAAAATCAAATCGCTAAAAGATAAAGAAGGTCTTTCCGGAATCCCGTCCGGATTTACAGCTTTGGATAAAGAAACCGGAGGCTGGCAAAACTCGGATCTCATCATCATTGCCGCAAGACCGGCGATGGGAAAAACGGCTTTCATCCTTTCGATGGCGAGAAATATCTGTGTGGATCATAATATTCCGATGGCACTATTCTCTCTGGAGATGGCTTCGGTTCAGTTGATTACGAGGATGATTTCTTCCGAAACGGGAATTTCTTCAGAAAAACTGAGAAAAGGACAAATGTCTGATGATGAGTGGCAAAGGTTATTTACCAACGTTTCCGCTTTGGAAAATGCACCACTATATAT
>JAEXJU010000279.1 GCA_023448955.1 Bacteroidota bacterium | reverse complement strand
CCGCCACCTGTGATGTGTGCAATTCCGCAAACGGGAAGTTCTTCCAAAACTTTATGAATGTCTTTATAATACAGTCTTGTTGGGATCAATAAAGTCTCGTATAATGGTTTCCCTTCGAATTCTTCTTCGAAATTTGGGAAAATCTTTCTCACCAAAGAAAATCCGTTGGAATGAAATCCTGAACTTGGGATTGCAATGATTTTGTTTCCTTTTCTGATTTTAGAACCGTCAATAATCTGGTCTTTCTCTACAATTCCTACGCAAAATCCTGCCACATCATAATCGCCAGGCTGATACATTCCAGGCATTTCTGCCGTTTCTCCGCCAATCAAAGCGCAGTTGTTATCCTTACAGGCATTCACCATTCCCAAAACGATTTCTGCTGCAATGTCAGAATCCAGTTTTCCACAAGCTAGATAATCAAGAAAAAACAAAGGTTTTGCGCCATGGCAAAGGATATCGTTGGCGCACATTGCAAAACAATCGATCCCGATGGAATCATATTTTTTTGAATCCAAGGCGACTTTCAGTTTTGTTCCTACACCGTCTGTTCCTGAAACAAGAACCGGATTCTTATAACCTGCTATTTCGTAAAACGCACCAAAGCTGCCAAGATTATTAAGAACATTTTTGTTGTGGGTCTCAGCAACAGCAGACTTAATTTTATCCACGGTTTTATAGCCTTCTTCCTTATCTACACCTGCTGATTTATAGGTATTGCTCATTTTCACTTTCAGAATTGCGATTCTTTCGATTCTTTCAGGCTTTTGAGACCTGAAAGAATCTTAGAATTCATTAGATTTATTTCAAACTTTTTACTTTCAAAAAACTGCAATAAAAAAGCCGACAATCTTAGAGATTATCGGCTATTATTTCAGATGACAAGTTCAGAGGCGTTTGTGTAATTCTTCTGGTAAGAATTAGGTTGCGGCTGGAAATGAACTTGTATGATTTTCATTTTCTTTCTTTGATGGCAAAGTTAAGCAATATTAACATAATATTCCAAAATGTTATCCGAAAAAGTTTTTAACAGCAGATAATTTTTCTTCAAATTCTGCTCTTTTCTCCTCATCTACAATACCTTTCTCACTATCAAAATTTTCTTTAAACTTTGGTAAAATGAAGCTTTGTAAAACATTTGCACCGCTAAAAGGCGCTCTGGCCTGGAAAGCTGCTATCACATTTTTGCCTCCACCGGGACCTGGTGCTGTGGCCAAGAGAAATACGGGTTTCTCACCGAAATGTTTTCTGTCCTTGATTCTGGAAACCCAATCGAAAACATTCTTAAAAGCAGCTGTGTAAGTACTGTTATACTCTGCTAGAGACATTATCAGCAAGTCGGAACTGTCAATTTTTTCAGCAAATCTCAATGCTAATGTCGGAATTCCGTCGTGTTTCTCTCGATCGACACTAAAGATCGGCATCTCGTAATCATTAAGATCAAGAACTTCTACCTCTGCACCTGTGAATTGTTTAGCTGCAAATTCTGCAAATTGTTTATTAATGGATTCTCTGGAATTGCTTCCGGCAAATGCTGTTATTTTCATTGTATTCAAAAATTAAAGCCCCAAATTTAGGGACTTTAAAGATTAAAAATGATTGATGTAAGATATTATTTTCCGATTTTCAAAATATCCAGAATAGATCCGTACAAAACTTCTGCTCCCGTTGCCAAATCTTCAGGAGACGAATATTCCAATGGATTGTGACTGATACCGTCTTTGCAGCGGACGAAAATCATTCCGTAGTCACAGGCATAAGAAATTGCCATAGCGTCGTGAAAAGGGCCACTCATCAATTCCGGTGTATTTTCTAGACCTATTTTTTCACAATTATTCCGGATGATATCTTTGATCCAGTCTGCACAATATCGAGGATCAGATTTCCAGTCTTCTGAAATTTCATAAGACAAACCGTGTTTTTTGGAAACCTCCTCTATTTTATCCAATAATTGTTTTTCGTAACGGTTTCTTCTTTCCAGATCGATGTCACGCAAATCCAGTGTAAATTCTACTTCTTCGGGAATAATATTTCTGGATGCGGGAAAAACTTTGATGGTTCCGCAAGTTCCAACAGTTGGATTTCCCGGAACCTGATTGGCAATTTCGTTTAGAGCAATGATAATTTCTGAAGCACCAACCAAAGCATCTTTTCGCATCGGCATCGGAACAGAACCGGCGTGTCCGGCCATTCCTTTCAGCTTAACAGTCAGCCATATTGGGCCGGAAATTCCGGAAACAACAGCAATTGATTTTTCCTGAATATCCAAAACTGGTCCTTGCTCAATATGAAGTTCGAGATAGCAATAGATACTTCCCTCTTTATATTGGGATTCTTTAAATTTTGCAATATCACAACCGAAATCTTTAAGAGCCTGTTCTCTTGTGATTCCGTTGGCGTCCGCTCTCTGCAATTCACCTTCTTCCAATCTTCCTAGAATTCCCCTTGAACCAAATAAACCTTTGTTAAAACGCCACCCTTCTTCGTCTGCGAAGGAAATAATTTCTAAAGTTCTCTCTGGCTTCAATCCTTTTTCGTGTATCGTCATTGCACATTCAATTGCACAAAGA
>JAEXJU010000272.1 GCA_023448955.1 Bacteroidota bacterium | reverse complement strand
AGATTGCACAGTCTGCAATTCCTGTTGAGAATTTCAATACAAAACTCAACCTATTGATTCATCTTTTGAAAACTGAGCAAAATCTTGATAAAATCCTGATTTTTGCAAACAAAAAAAAACACGCCGATTTGATTTTTGATAAACTGGATCACGAATTTCCCGGCGAGTTTGGCGTTATTCATTCCAATAAGTCCCAAAACTTCCGTTTAAGAGTGATGCAGGAATTCAGTAACGAAGAATTGCGGGGTGTGATTACAACGGATATTATGGCAAGAGGCCTGGATATTCCGGATATTTCTCACGTTTTCAACTTTGAAGTTCCTGAAGTTCCTGAGCAATACATCCACAGAATTGGTAGGACAGGACGTGCAGACAAAGACGGAATCGCAGTAACGTTTTACACTAAAAAAGAAGAAGCGCAACTTCTGGACATCGAACTATTGATGGATAAAGAAATTGCAAAGTCTGAATTCCCTGAAGAAGTTACCATTTCGAAAGTTAAAATTGCTTCTGAGCAAGATGACGTTAAAATGAAATTCTTAACAACTGCAAAACTTAATGAAGGAGAATCTGCTTTCCACGAGAAGAAGGATAAGAATAAAAAAATAAATCTTGGCGGACCAAGTAAGCGAAAAGCGCCGAAAAAATTTGGTGCAAACCGAGCTCAGCAAAAAGCGAAGTCGAAAGCCAAAAGAAAGAAATAAGAAAAACGCCTCAGAATTTTTGAGGCGTTTTTTGCTTATTAATTTTATCTTTTAAAATGAAAATATTCTTTGTCTGTTTTACCATCGTCATCATAATCGTCAGAATCACTTAGAATGACAAATTCTGATGCGGTTAGGCTGGCCACCTCAAAAACTTCTGTGCTACCATTTTCTGTAAGTTTTAATAATTTGCTTCCTGCATCATAAGAATAAGTTCCGTTGTAATTATCACTTAAACAAGCTGTTCCATTATTGTAATAGACCTTTGAAGTTGCTTTGCCATCATCTCCAAAATAAAAGGAAGTCTGAGCCTCACAAGAATTTGGTGTTTCAGATTCCGTAGAACCATTCCCAAATTTGACTTCAGTTTTGTTTAATTTCCACGTCCCTGTGATGCTTACTTCATCATCATCGTCTTTTTTACAAGATGTAATTGCAACCAGAGATACTGATGCTAATAAAAGTAGTTTTTTCATGATAAATAATTTTTATTAAGATGCAAATAAAATAAAATTTTAAATACAATAAAAAAAATCAATGAAAAAATAATGAACTTAAAAAAACTTAAAATATCAACTCCTGATCCACTTCCAAATCTCTTTCAAAGTCGCCTTGTTGCCATACATCAAAATTCCCACTCTGTAGATTTTCGCCGCAATATAAACCATCAGTAGCGTAGAAGCAATCAACAGAAAGATCGATAACAAAATCTGCCATAGCGGCACACCAAACGGAATCCTCGCAATCATAGCCACCGGTGACGTAAACGGAATAATAGATAACCAAAAAGCCATTGGACCGTCGGGATTATTCATTATCGTGAAGCTTCCGTAAAGTCCCAACATCAATGGAACAATTGCAAACATTGTGAATTGCTGCGTTTCGGTTTCATTATCAACCGCACTTCCTATTGCTGCATACATCGAGCTGTAAAAGATGTATCCAAACAAAAAGAAAAACACAAAAACGCCAATAATTCCAATGTAATTCATATCCAGAAGAATATGAGAAACTTCGGTTGCGATTTGCTGCACATCCAGATTTTTCATCAGTTCTTCCTGTCCTGCCGGAATATTTTTCTGCATCGCTGCAAAACCTGTGTTTAGGAAAATCGCAGCAGTTACAGACATCGTAATCCATATAATAAACTGGGTCAAAGCCACCAAAGTCACACCTAGGATTTTCCCCATCATCAGTTCAAAAGGCTTCACAGATGAGATGATGATCTCCACCACACGGTTGTTTTTCTCTTCCAGAACACTTCGCATTACACGAACGCCGTAAATAATAATAAACATAAAAACAACATACATCAGCCCGAAACTCAATGCTGTTTTTATTCCGAAAGCCATATCACTCTCAGGTCGGTCACTTTCTGTCACATTTTGAGAAATAATTTTGAAGCTTTTATCCAGATTCACTATTCTGTCTTCAGAAATACCAAGCATTTTGATTTTTTCTTTTTTCAGAATATTACTGAGATCGGCTGAAATCATCATTTTGGTATCTACGCCTACTTTTTTATTGGTCATCAGTTTGGTTCCGCTTTCCAGCGCATCAAAATTCTTGTCTTTCAGTTCCGGGATGATAAGGATTCCATCCAAACCTTTCAGATCTTTCAGATTTTTGACCAGCGCGTTTTCGGTATTCGTAGGAACAAAAGTGTAGGTTATATCTTTGGTAGATTTTAAATTACCGGCGAAAATTCCGCTTTTATCGATCACATCAAATTTGTATTCGGCTTCGTTGGCTTTGAACATAAAACCAATCAGAGCGCCAAATCCGATAATCATCAGTGGCGCCAAAAGTGTAAGAATAATAAAAGATTTTTTCTTAACCTGAGTCAGAAATTCTCTTTTCGTTATGAGGAATATATTTTTCATTCTTATTGTAAAAAGTAAAATGTATAAAGTAAAAAGTACAAAGACCATCAACTGTCAACAGACAACAATCAACTACGAACAGCATTAATGAAAACCTCATTCATACTCGGGATTTTCTCATTGAAGGCTCTTATCGTTCCTGTTTTGAGTAGGTCCTGAAGCAAAATGTTCTGATTCTCCATATTTTTCAACTCAAAATTGAAAAGACCATTAGAAGTTCCAAGATTTTCGATTTGATATTTTCTCGTCAGTTCTTCCAGGTTTTCAGAGTTTACATCAGACAAAACCACAGAAAAAACATTCTGCTTAAATTGTTCCCGAACATCAAATACTTTTCCGTCTAATATTTTTTTAGAATTGTTGATGAGCGCTACAAAATCACACATTTCCTCCACACTTTCCATTCGGTGAGTCGATAAAATGATGGTTGTTCCTTCATTTTTCAGACGGATGATCTGGTCTTTGATGAGGTTCGCATTCACTGGGTCAAAACCGGAAAAAGGCTCATCCAGAATCAATAATTTCGGACGATGCAAAACTGTTACTACAAACTGGATTTTCTGCGCCATTCCTTTCGAAAGTTCGCTCAGTTTTTTCTTCCACCATTGGTCGATATTCAATTGCTCGAACCAGAATTTTGCCTGCGAAAGTGCTTCCTGTCGGGACATTCCTTTCAGTTCCCCAAAATACAGAAGCTGGTCGCCCACCGTCATATTCTTGTAAAGACCACGTTCTTCCGGCATATATCCGATGTTTTTGATATGTTCAGGATTTAATTTTTCACCATCAATCCAAACATTTCCCTCATCAGCTTGGGTGATTTGATTAATGATTCGGATAAACGATGTTTTTCCGGCGCCGTTTGGACCCAAAAGCCCATAAATACTTGCAGTAGGAACTTCAATCGAGAAATCCTGAAGCGCAATTTTTTTCCCGGCGTTGTATGTTTTTTTAATATGTTCTGCTCTCAGCATACAGATGTTTTTTATTTTTAGGAGCAACAAGATTGGTCCTTTGGTTCACTTTTCCAACCCGCTGTCCGCTATATCTTTTTTCTCCGGGCTAAACCTCACAGGTTTTTAAAACCTGTGAGGTTTCCTCCAACGCAAAAAAGGATGCCGCTACCATCGGGGCTATGTTGAGGTTTCGTCTTTACTTTTCAACGGTTTTTTAAAACCACACAAAATTAGTTTAAAAAAGATAAAAATGTTACAGAATACGAAATTCAAAATATGATATTAATTCCTTGATGAGCGTCAGTGTCTTTATCTCATATATTTATTATTTTTAAAGGAATCGATGAATCTGTGATTTGCGAACCTTGAAAATGTTTTCAATAATTTTAAAAATCTTTGCGGACTTTGCGTTCAAAACCTCAAAGTCGAATTTAAAATAATTAAATTTGCGCAACAAAAGCTATTCGCTAAAATCCAAACTATGACTCAAGAATTTTTGGGAAATCCCCAATTCCAGATATCCAATCAACTCG
>JAEXJU010000229.1 GCA_023448955.1 Bacteroidota bacterium | reverse complement strand
GGTAGAGTCTGTTCTGCTGCCTGGAAAAAGCGGCCAGTTCCAGATTTTTAAGAACCACGCGGCGATAGTTTCTGCTTTGGTAAACGGTAAAGTGAAGATCTACACAGACAAAGTAGGTGCAGCTTACGAAAAATACCTGACCAAAGAAACAGAAGCCAAGTCTGCTTTCTCCTACGAGATCAAAAGTGGCGTTCTTGAATTTAACAACGATAAAGGTATTATTCTTTGCGAATAATCCCGGACAACAACAATAAGAAAGCGAACCAGTGATGGTTCGCTTTTTTTGGGACTAGATATTTAAATTAAGCTCTATTTGATTATTATATTGTAATTTGAAAACCTTCTGTGGAGCAGGTTTTTTACTAAGTTATTTGTACTGATTATAAGACATAAGACTTTGTAATCAGTATGTTTGCAGTTTTTTTTAATATCTATCTTTACAAGGCGAACTTTTCAATATGAATTCAGAATTATAATTTTTCTTGAAATGATATTTATAATTCTGCACTTTAGTTGAAGATAGTGGACTTCTAGTACAAATTATATACGCTTTTTTTTGTTTATTTTGTGCATCAGCACTTAGTCTCTTTATTGTACATTCAATTTGACCAACCGCATGCTTAATATCCTGCCCTTTAAGCTCAATATAAAATTCAATTTCTTTTGCAATATGCATAAAATCACATCGAATAGAATCATCATTAATCTCGCATCCATCTACAACTATACTTATAGAGTCAATTCTATCGGTATTTTCTAGTGTAAGTTTACTTCTATTTTCCTGATAAACGAAAATTTTTTGATTTGATATTTTTCTGCAGGCCATTAGAATTCAATATTTAATAGTTTATCAAATTCTAAAGAAATATCTTCAGAAACAGAATCCAAAATTGTTGAAGAGATTAGTTTTGTTTCTTCATCCATAAGAGAGCTTTTTATATTATTTTTTAATGAATAAACACTGAATAGATAACTCTCTAGGTATTCTTTTGAGGATATTACCTCTTCAACTTGTTTAGTGTATTTAACATTTTCAGCCAAGTTACCAGCATATATTAAATTATTAAAAGATGATAAGATGTAAGGACTATGTGTGGTAATAAAAATTTGAAAATTTCTATTTTGATTATTAAAAGTTCTAGCTAATAATTCAATAATTTTCTTTTGAGCTGTTGGAAATAAATGCGCCTCAGGTTCTTCAATATATAATGTAAAGCCTCCACCAGAAGAACTAATATAGTTTAATGCCTTTAATATAATTATTAAGGGTAAAGTTTCTTGCTGCCCAGATGATGCATTAGTTAGATTAACTTTACGATTATCTTTATGTACTAAATAGTCTTTTTCTTTCTCTCTTAAGTAACTACTATTAAGAATTTGCGAAATTAAATCATCAAACTCTTTATCTTGTCTTTGTTGAGAATTATTAAAATTGTTACTACTAGTAATTACATCATTATAATATCTTTTTAAACTTTCATAAAAGGATCCAAATTCAATAAGAAAAGGATCTAGCGATCTATTATCACTCAAGAATGAAAAAATAGTACTTTGAATATTTGCAAAAAAACTTCTCCCCGCAGGAATAAAAAATTGTTCAAATGTTGACTCAGCGCCTAATTCGTCTTGAATACACCTATTAATTTTTGTGCTTAATTCTCTTTTAATTCTAAAACTTGAAATTTTGTGATCTTCAATTAGTTTTAATTTTTCAGTAGAATAAATTTTTTTACACTTTGTTAATAGCTTTTTCAGATTTTCGGAATATTCAAAAATTATTTTTGAATCATCTTTTTTTAAAGAAATAGATGTCTCGTTGTTTGTATAAGTAATAGTGAAGTTATCTTTTGGCCAAGTTTCTTTAGGGAAAAAATTTATAAATATTTCTTTTTGATTCTTGTCTAAATCTCTTTTTGATTCTTCATTTTCAATGTTTTTAACTATTTCGTTAATAAAATTTTTAAAAAAATACAGAAGCTTAACTGTTACACTCTTTCCTGAACCTTGAGGTCCGATAAGAACATTTATGGATTTAAATTCAAAATCCATTTTTTTAATCCCAGCAAAATTTTCAATATAGATTGTTTCCATTTTTTATTTTTCATTAAATTTTGAGCAAATAATTATCAAACAAAATACGATTTCAATTTGAATTATTAAATATTAATATATTGTTTTTTATCAAACATCCAAATTTACTACAACTAAATGAATCTTTTTATGTTTTTTTTATTCTTCAAACCAAAACCTTCCAAAACCCCAAAACCCTCGGTTTCTAAGCTACATAACTTTGACGGAAGTCACAAAACCCTCGTTTTGTAACAAAATGACTTTTACTTTGGTTTCCAAACGAGGGTTTTGTAACCAAATGACTTTGACGGAGCTTTCCCACGGTCTGCGGGAAACAAAATGACTTTTACAAAGGTTTCCCGACTATAGTTTTGTAAGTAAATGATATTTTTTATACATTTATTTCGCTAAAAAATAAAATTATTAACAATAAAAACATTAAATGTATGAAAATTACACTATCAAAATTGAGTACTAAAGATTTGGCTACGCTTACTCAGAGAATCATCAATCTGTCAGATTCCGGCACTTATCGTGTTATTAAAGATCATCCGCTGGTTGCAGAAACCAAAACGAAGTATGCAGATTATGATATCGTCTATGCCAAGCTGATCTACAGCGGAAAAGGCGATAATGTTGCAGAGGCAGACAAAGAACGGGACATTTCTTTTTCCAATCTGAAAGGATTTCTCAATGGTTACAGAAGGCTGTCTTCTGTGGCCAATCACCAATCTGCCGAAGAGCTCTATCAGATTTTTAAACTCTTTGGGCTGGAGCTTTACAAACTGAGCTACTCATCAGAAACCGCCCAGATGAAAAAGCTGATCGAAGAGCTGGAAAAACCGGAGAATATAGCGAAGATCAACGCACTGTCACTGACTGATGCTTTCACAGATATGAAAACGAAGCACGCGGCATTCGAGGCAATGTTTGCAGAGCAGGCTTCTGCCAATGCTGATCTCCGGACAATGAAGTCGGCTTCCGCCATCAGGAAAGATCTGGAAAAATCCCTGAAATCCCTGCTTGGCCTCATCACGGCAATGAAAGATGTAGCCGACTGGAAGCTGCTCTACGCCGATGTGAATGAACTGGTAAAGGCGGCAAAGAATTCTAACCTTCCGGATGCGCAGGCAAATACAAATCCTCCTCAATAAACTATCAGCGGTCACGGTGACCGCTTTTTTTTATTTTTAAAACCTTATTTTTGTGTCCTTAAACAAGACATTATGGGTGTTGCAGATTTATTATTAAAAAAGAAAAAAGCATTGGCAGAGAAAAACCTGAACGACGGGAAAGCGTATATGGAAGCCAACGCTGCGAAAGAGGGTGTAGTGACCTTACCAAGCGGATTACAATATGAGATCATCACGGAAGGCGAGGGCGCAAAACCAAAAGCGAAAGACACGGTAACCGTGCATTACCACGGCACAACGATCGCAGGTGCAGTCTTCGACAGCTCTGTGAAGCGTGGCAAACCGGCATCTTTTCCGCTAAACAGGGTGATCTCCGGCTGGACGGAAGGCTTACAGCTGATGCCTGTGGGCAGCAAATGGAAACTGACATTGCCACCCAATCTGGCGTATGGCGAGGAACAGATCAGTAAAGAAATAGGCCCCAACAGCACGTTGATCTTTGAAGTGGAACTGTTAGGTATCAAATAAATATAATCCCGAAATTGTTTTCGGGATTTTTCTTTAGTAAGATTTAGGAAAAGCGATTATCAATATCAATTGCATTGGGCTTTATTATGGCGTTTTTAATATTTTCCCGCAGATTAAACAAATTTTTCACATTTATAATGACGAATCCATCTGCTGAATCTCTAAAATCAGCGAGAAATAATCTTTTAAATCTAAGCAAAAGCATTTTACAAACTCAGAATAATACCATTTTCTTTCAGTTGCTGAACCGGTTTGGAAAACCAGAACAGTTCAAAGTCTTCAAAATTATTTTCGTACAGATCCTTAAGTTGCTGAAGGGTCAGTTTCCCCGGATTTTCTATGCTGTATGCGCTGATAATCTCAAGAAGCCACTGTGCTTTTGCCTGATCCAGTTCAATTTTTACAATATTGGTTTTGAGATGGAAAGTGAGCTGTGTCACATTCCACGAATTGCCTTTTTTGGTTTTGATGATATGATTTGCCAGAGCATTGGTTTCGGTAAAAATCACTTTAGAATTGGCTTTGAAGCTGAATTCTTCTTCATTCACCAGACAATCGTGAATGTAATCGGGATGAATGGTTGTTCTCGGGATTTTAAAATCAAACCATTCCTGCAACGGTAGATCAAAGTTGATTCCGTGCATATAATTGAAAAGCGATTTCTTAAGACCAAACCCGAATTTTCCGTGGTCAATGCCGGTTTTATCAATAAAATCCACATCATTATTCGCAAACTGAATCTCCTGCAAAATAGGTGTCACGCCAAACTCCTGTGGATTTTGCCCTACTGGTGAGTGCGCCGTCATTGCAAACTGGTGCCAGAAGCCGCTTTGCAAAACGCCCATCTCAAACAGCTGCCGAACCATCTCCAAAGAGTTTACGGTTTCCTGAACAGTCTGAGTCGGGTAGCCGTACATTAGATAAGCGTGAACCATAATTCCGGCTTCGGTAAAATGCCGTGTAACTCTCGCTACCTGTTCTACAGAAACGCCTTTGTCAATGAGTTTCAGAAGACGGTCACTGGCAACTTCCAGTCCGCCGGAAACGGCGATGCAGCCGGAAAGTTTCAGCAGGAAACAAAGATCCCGGGTAAAGCTTTTCTCAAAACGGATGTTTGTCCACCAGGTCACAACAAGATTTCTCCTAAGAATCTCAAGAGCGACTTCCCGCATCAGAGCCGGCGGTGCGGCTTCGTCCACAAAGTGAAAGCCGGTTTCTCCGGTCTGCTGGATGAGTTCTTCCATTCTGTCCACCAAAATTTTGGCAGAAATCGGTTCATAGATTTTGATATAATCCAGCGAAATATCGCAGAAGGTACATTTGCCCCAATAGCAACCGTGCGCCATTGTCAGCTTGTTCCATCGCCCGTCACTCCATAGGCTGTGCATTGGGTTGGCCACTTCTATTACGGAGATATATTGATGGAGTTTCAGGTCAGAATAATCCGGCGTTCCGATTTCCGATTGTTTGTAGTCGTGTCTTTTGGAATTATTTTTATAAGTCACTTCTCCATTTTCCAGCAAAAATGTTCTTTTGAATTCGGCATCATCGTT
>JAEXJU010000222.1 GCA_023448955.1 Bacteroidota bacterium | reverse complement strand
ATAAGTCACCACTATGAACACAAAGCTTTCAATTCTCTTTTATATCAAAAGAGCAAAAACAACATCCCAAGGAAAATTACCAATTTATTTACGTGTAACTGTTGACAGCAAACGAACAGAATTTAGTATCAAAAGATTTGTTGAAACCCATAAATGGAGTTCCGAACAAAACAAAATGAAAGGCAACTCTGAAGAATCCAGAACGCTTAATACTTATTTGGATATACTCAAATCAAGAATCTACGAAATTCAGAAAGACCTCATCCATTCCAGAAAAGATGTCACAGGAGAAACTATTAAAAATATACTTTTGGGAATTGATGATAGAAAGCGAATGCTTATTCCGATTTTTCAGGAACATAATAACAGAATAGAAGCATTGCTGGGGAAAGAATATGCAAAAGGAACGTTGACTCGATATAAAACCTGTTTTAGCCATATCAAAGAATTTCTTAACTGGAAGTTTAATATTTCGGATATCGAGATTACAGAGATAGATTACGCTTTCATTTATGACTTCGAATTTTTCCTTAAAACCGAAAAGTCCTGTGCGAATAATTCAGCAGTTAAGTATGTCAAAAATTTTGGTAAAATTATCAGGATATGTCTGGCGAATAAATGGATACTCCACGATCCATTTTTAGGTTACAATTCCAAATTTGTTGAGGTAAACAGAGGCTTTTTGGATGAAGAAGAAGTGTCACGTCTGCAAAATAAAGAATTAAAAATAGAGAGAATAGCTTTGGTCCGTGATGTCTTCCTTTTTAGTTGTTATACGGGGCTTTCGTTCATTGATGCGTGGAATCTCACAAAGGACAATATCGGAATCGGTATTGACGGCAATAAATGGATTTTTACCGCTCGTCAGAAAACAAAAATAGCCTCTCATATACCTTTACTTCCGATAGCCGAAGACATTATTAAGAAATATGCAAAACATCCGATGTGTGTTATTTCGGGAAAGCTGCTTCCTGTCCTCAGTAATCAGAAAATGAATGCCTACCTCAAAGAAATTGCGGATTTATGTGAGATCACAAAAGAACTCACATTTCACATTGCAAGGCACACATTTGCCACTACGGTTACACTATCTAATGGAGTCCCTATTGAAAGTGTAAGCAAAATGTTAGGACACAAAAGCATCAGGACCACACAACATTATGCTAAAATTTTAGATAAGAAAGTAAGTGAGGATATGGCATTATTAAAAGCGAAATTTTCTCAAATCACTATTCGAAAAAATAAAATCATTTAATATATTATGTTAAAAATTCTTATTGTTATTTTCGAAAATAATAATCAAATAGATCAAAATAGTATCATTATTCAGGAAAACAGATATAACACTATGCTTTTTAAGATGTTGATTGACTTGAAAATTCATCTATTTGTCACCTTAAAAAAATCAATGATGAAATTTCTTTTTACACTATTTTTTTTCATTCCGTCGATTTTTACTTATGCTCAGATTTCTGATGGATACAAAGACATTAGTAAAGAAATAAATGAATTGGCAAATAAAAATGTCAGTTCCTATGAAGAATCTTTCAATAATGGAAAAAAAATGCTGTCTCTTGCTAAGACAAAAGCAGAATTTGCCAGAGCTTATGGTCATATGGGTTTTGCGAGATTTAATCAATTAAAATATTCTGAAGCTATTCCTTTGTTTGAGAAAGGAAGAAAATATGCAAACGAAAGCAACTATTATGAAGCAACTTTTCTTATAGATCTTAACCTTAAAAAAGCTTATGAGATTATTGGTTTGAAATCAAAAGCTTTGGAATGTTGGGAAGAAGCCCAGCAAGTTGGCAAAAAGTTAGATACAGTAAATGCTGATTTTATGATTAATCAGGAGTTTGCGTATGATCTAGAAGAGCAGGATAAGTATAAAGAGGCAATTCCATACAGACTGAAAATGTTAGATATAGTCACTAATTCTCAAAAATCTACTCCAATAGCAAAAGTGATGAATATTGCAATGATTAATTATAGTTTGGCATACAACTACTTAAAATCAGAAAAAATTAATGATGCAATAAGATGCATTCAGATATCTGAAAAATATTTAAAAGAGATTCCGGATATAAGTAAAATGCAGGATATAGAAGAGTTTTACTTATGTAAGGGGATGATTTATGCGGAGCAAAATAATATTTCTCAGGCAAAAAAATGGTTCGATCTGGCGGGTAACTCTGTTAATAAAAGAAATAATAAAGATTTATACAGCAAAATATTAGAAGAAAGGTTGCTATATGGCATTGATGATCCGAAAAAAAATAAAAGCATAATCAATGATTATATAGAGCAGAAAAAAAAATTTAGTAAAGATATCTCGACTATTGTTACAAGAGAGTCTGAAATTGAATACAACAATAAACAAAAACAAAAATTCAGACTTAAACTGCTTATTGTAGTTATAATTATTTTATCAATAATTATTTTATTTCTCAATCATAAATACAAGAAAGGAGAAAAAAAATTACAAACAAAATTTGAAAAAATAATCAGCAACTTGGAGCAGAATAATACACCGAAAGAAATTAAAGCTAATTTTAATATTAGTGATAATTATAGAGTTGTTACAGAAGAAAAGCTTTCTTTAAATAGAATTATGTCTAAAGAAAAAGAGGCTGAATTGCTTTCAAAAATGATAGAATTCGAAAAAGGGATAGAGTTTACAAATAAGAATTTTACCATTTCTAATTTCACTGCAATTTTGGAAACTAATTCTAAATATGCTAATTATATTTTGAAAAAACATAGAAAAAAGAATTTTAATGACTATGTCAATGGTCTCAAAATAAAGTTTATAATAGAAAAATTATACGCAAATCCAGAGTATCTAAACTATAAGATCAATTATCTTTCAGAGTTAAGCGGATTTTCTACACATAGCCGTTTTGCACAGATTTTTAAAAATGAAACAGGAATATCCCCTTCCGAATTCATTTCAAAACTATCAAAAACCAAGCGAGATAAAAAATGAATAGGATTGATATATAGTTGTTTAATGCTTTTATTGTGTCATTATTCCCGAAAACAGATACCCTTTAGTTAGTCAGAATTTAGTCAGGTTGATACTTTTGTACCACATAAACAAAAGTGGTGAATATTTCTATAAATGCATTTCGGATCATAAAAGACATCTGTTATAAGATGTTTTTTGTGGTCTGTTTTTGTTTTCAGTATTCTGTTGCTCAAGTCTATGTTGGCGATTCAGCTATTGTTTTTATTTCTAAAAATTCCAGCATCAATATTATTGGCGATATTTCTAATCAGTTTTTTGTTGCAAAAAGTGGAGTTATTAAATCATCACTTCCAAAGGATAGTCTTCTTAAAACCGCTAAAGCCCGATTTGCAATATTGCATAAAAAAAGGGTTCAAACATCTGAAATTTCCATTGAGAAAGAACAGGAATCACAAAATTATTCTATTGTTTATAAGCCTTTAGATAATTCCACATCTTTTAATCTTAACAATAACAGTGGACAAAATTTAATTATTCCGTCTTCAAATGGTTCTGCATTTGGGTTTCTGCAAAAGCAGATAACGGTTATTTTCAATTTTTATAAGAGATCAGAACTTATCCTTAATCCAGAAAAATTCAAAATTTCCCAATACAGATTTTCCTACCCTATTCGTCCTCCTCCTTCTGTAATCTAAAATATCAGATAATGCCCAAAACGGGACAATATTTCTTCTTTAAAAAATGAAAAAAATAGAGAAGCAGGAAATTCTATGCTTCAATTCAAAAATTTAAACATTAGATAATGAAAAAAAATACTACAAAAATATTTATTGCAGCTATATTCCTGACAATTTCGGGAACTGCTTATGCCCAAGAGGGCAGAGTTGGGATTAATACCTCTACTCCTGCAGCAACTTTAGATGTGGTGGCATCTCCATCCAACGCTACAAGGATAGATGGATTTATCGCACCGCGTCTGAAAGGCTCAGAACTTAAAGCTAAGGACGCATTATATACCACTGCGCAAGAAGGTGCAATTGTATATGTTACGGAGGCTGTATCCGGAGTAACAGATAAAACGACTAATGTTACATCTATTGGTTACTATTATTTTGATAAAACACAAGGTATAGCTGGTCGTTGGATGAAAATAGCAAATCCATCGGCAGCTGGGATATATCAGGAACCTTGGAATAATGTTGCGGATGGTACACCTGCAACAACCAATACCCAAAATTTATATCAGACAGGAGA
>JAEXJU010000188.1 GCA_023448955.1 Bacteroidota bacterium | reverse complement strand
GAGTTAAATGATGGTGTGACTTACATTAAAGTTGAAAATTCTTCCAAAACTTTAGGGCGTTTGGCATCTAACTTTTATGGAAATCCTTCCGAGAAATTAAAATTAATTGGGGTTACCGGAACCAACGGGAAAACATCGGTAACGACTTTGTTATTCGATATTTTCAAAAATCTGGGATATCAGTCCGCTTTGATTTCTACGGTTGAGTACAGAATCGGGGAAGAGATTATTCCTTCAACACACACGACGCCGGATGTGATTCGGTTAAATCAAATCTTGGCAAAAGCGGTTGAAATAGGTTGCGAATATGCTTTTATGGAAGTAAGCTCTCACGGCATTTCTCAGGACAGAATCGAAGGATTACATTTCAAAATCGCTGGTTTTACTAATATCACGCACGATCATTTGGATTATCACAAGACTTTTCAAAATTACATCTACGCAAAGAAAAGATTCTTTGACGAATTGGAAGATTCTGCGATTGCAATCACGAATGCCGATGACAAAAACGGATTGGTAATGTTACAGAACACCAAAGCGACCAAAAAAACTTTTGCTCTGAAAACAATGGCCGATTTCCACGGAAAAGTTTTGGAATTGGATTTCAACGGAATGTTGCTGAATTTCAATAACAAAGAATTCTGGACGACATTGACCGGAAAATTCAATGCTTATAATTTGTTGTTGGCTTACGGAATTGCTTTGGAATTAGGAATGGACGAAACGGAAGTTCTTCAGGCGATTTCGACATTGAAAAGAGTGAACGGAAGATTCGAAACAATAAAATCCGACAGCGGCATTTTCTTCGTGGTAGATTATTCGCACACGCCGGATGCTTTGGAAAATGTGTTGGACAGTATCAACGAAATCAGAACCAAAAACGAAAGACTGATTTGTGTTTTCGGTTGTGGAGGCGACAGAGACAAGACCAAACGTCCGGAAATGGGCGACATCGCTACCAAAAAATCGACCTTGGCGATTATCACTTCTGACAATCCAAGAACGGAAGACCCAGCACAGATTATCAAAGAAATAGAAGCCGGAGTACAACCTCAGAATTTCAGCAAATATACGTCGATTCCTGACAGAAGAGAAGCAATAAAAATGGCCATCAAATTTGCGGAACCAAAAGATATCGTGCTGGTAGCCGGAAAAGGTCACGAAACGTATCAGGAAACCAACGGTGTGAAACATCATTTTGATGATAAGGAAACGATAAGGGAACTATTACAATTAATGGGAAAATAGAACAATATGTTATATTATCTATATGAATATTTAACTGCTCATGGAATCCACGTTCCGGGAATGAATTTGTTCAAATATATTTCGTTCCGGGCAGCAATGGCCGTTTTGTTTTCGCTGATTATTGCGTTGGCTTACGGAAAAAGAATCATCAATTTTCTGAGAAGAAAACAAATGGGCGAATTGGTAAGAGATCTTGGTCTGGAAGGACAAAAGCAAAAAGAAGGAACGCCAACTATGGGCGGTTTGATTATCATTTTGGCAACCATTATTCCGGTTCTGTTGTTTACGAGAATTACCAATGTGTACATCGTTCTGTTGATTATTTCGGTTTTGTGGATGGGCGCAATTGGTTTTCTGGACGATTATCTGAAAAAAGTTAAGAAAAATAAGGACGGCTTAAGCGGAAAATTCAAAGTGATCGGGCAAGTTGGTTTGGGTTTAATTGTCGGAGTTACAATGTATTTTCACCCCGATATTGAGGTTAAGAGAAAGTATGCTGATGCGACAGTTATTAACAGAAATAATGTAGAGAAGAATTTTATGGAAGACGAAAAAATTCCGGTTTCCACTGTTCCATTTACGAAAAATAATGAATTTGATTACAGCGGGATTTTATTCTGGATGGATGATGCGGAAGCACACGAATGGGCTTGGATTGTCTTTATTCCGTTAGTGATTTTCATCGTAACAGCAGTTTCTAATGGTGCCAATATTACTGACGGAATAGATGGATTAGCCGCAGGAACCAGCGCAGTCATTTTACTGACATTGGCATTCTTCGCATACGTTTCCGGAAACATCATTTTTGCGGATTATCTCAATATTATGTTTCTCCCGCATATGGGCGAAACCACGATTTTTGCCCTTGCTTTAGTAGGAGCCGTGATTGGTTTTTTCTGGTACAATACTTATCCAGCACAGATTTTTATGGGAGATACCGGAAGTCTGATGTTAGGCGGTGTGATCGCAGTTTTGGCAATTATCCTTAGAAAAGAATTATTGATTCCTGTTCTTTGCGGTGTGTTTCTTATCGAAAACCTCTCCGTGATTCTGCAGGTGATGGTTTTCAAATACAGAAAGAAAAAATATGGGCTGGAATACGCTCAGAACAATAGATTATTCAAGATGTCACCATTGCATCACCACTATCAGAAAGAAGGTTTCCACGAAAGCAAAATCGTGAACAGGATGATAATTATCGGTGTGATGCTGGCGATTATTTGTTTGATAACATTGAAAACAAGATAAGAATTGTAAAATGTAAAAAGTATAATGTACAATGTATTTTTTACAGATAAAACCAAATAATAACCAAATGATGTACAATTTAAAGTCATTTTACTTTGTACAAAATACATTTTACAAAATAGTATGAGAGTAGTAATACTTGGAGGTGGCGAAAGCGGTGTTGGTGCTGCGTACTTGGCAAAAGCCAAAGGCTTTGATGTCTTTCTTTCGGATATGGGATCAATTCGTGAGAATTATAAAAATGAATTGGATGAGCTCGGGATCGACTATGAAGATGGAACACATACAGAAGAAAAAATCCTGAATGCCGATTGGGTCATCAAAAGCCCAGGTATTCCGAAGAAAGCTGAAATGGTTCAGAAGATTCAGGAAAAAGGC
>JAEXJU010000219.1 GCA_023448955.1 Bacteroidota bacterium | reverse complement strand
ATGTGTATAACTCACAGCTATTATAGCAATATCGGCCAAAAATTAGACAAAGACGACTATTTCTGGTCTCGCCCATCCGCAGTAGATTATAATGCTGCCGGAGCCGGAGGAAGCAATAAAGGTCCATCAAATCCGGATTATCTGAACACGGTTCGGGAAAGAATCGATAATTTCATCAAACATAATCCCGATGTAAAAAAATCTGAAATACCATCAGATTTAGTAACAGCAAGCGGAAGCGGATTAGACCCTAATATTTCTGTTCAGGCAGCAAAAGTTCAGGTAAAAAGAATTGCCAAAATCAGGAATATCGGTGAAAATGAAATTCAGCAAATAATTGCATCAAATACGGAAAAACCGATCTTCGGGATTCTAGGGACGGAAAAAATCAATGTTTTAAAGCTTAATATCGCTTTGGACGGTTTGAAATAATCAAAAATTTAATTTAAAAAATGAAAAATACTATATTAATGGCATTGTCAATGCTGGCATTCTCCGAAACAATTATGGCTCAGGAAGATAATAAGCCACTAAAAATCACTGGTTATGCAGAGTTATATTATCAATACGACAATAGTAACCCTCAAAAGAACACCAGACCATCTTTCATATATAGCCATAACCGAAATAATGAAATCAATCTGAATCTCGGATTTATCAAAGCGAATTATGAAAATGAAAAATTAAGAGCTAATATTGCCCTGGCTACCGGAACTTATATGAATGCTAATTATGCAGCAGAGTCTGGTGTATTGAAGAATATTTATGAAGCAAACGTCGGATTTAAAATTTCAAAATCAAAAAACCTATGGATTGATGCAGGAATTTTACCTTCTCACATCGGTTTTGAAAGCGCAGTCAGTAAAGATTGTTTTACACTCACACGAAGTCTACTGGCAGAAAATTCTCCATATTTTGAAACCGGTGCGAAAATTTCTTATGCCAGTGATAATGGGAAATGGTTCATTAGTGGATTGATCCTAAATGGATGGCAAAGAATCCAGCGGGTGGATGGTAATTCTACTGTCGCTTTTGGTCATCAACTGACTTATAAACCAACTGAAAAAATAACCTTGAACAGCAGCTCATTTATCGGGAATGATAAACCGGACAGCATAAGACAGATGCGGTATTTCCACAATTTATATGGTATTTTCCAGCTCGCCGATAAGTTTGCTTTGACAACAGGATTTGATATCGGTGCAGAACAAAAATCCAAAGGTAGTAACCAATATAATATCTGGTATTCACCGGTAGTTATTGCCAGATACAGTCCCACTCAAAAGCTGAGTGTTGCAGCAAGAGGCGAATATTACCAAGACAAAAACGGCGTTATTATAGCTACAGGAACTGAAAATGGTTTCCAGACTTTTGGATACTCTTTGAATATGGATTACTGGATTCTTCCGAATTTGGTTTGGAGAACGGAAGTCAAAAGCCTGAACAGCAGAGACCATATTTTCTTCAACAGAGATAATGAATTCCGAAAAAATAACTTTTCAGCTGTTACATCACTCGCTGTTAGTTTTTAATGAGTAAGAAGTGAGAAGTGAAGAGCTAGAAGTGGGGAGAATTAAAAAAGTGGAGCCTGGATTTAATGGTAAAATTGAAGTATTTTCTTCTTCTCACTTCTAATTCTTAATTTCTCATTCTACATTTACCTATCACTTTTTACTTCTATCTTCTAACTTCTCACAAAAATGCTATGGACGAAAAAAAATCTGCTCAGGATTTCCTCAATCTGATTAAAAAATCAAGGCGTGGAAAATTCAAAATTTATATCGGGATGAGTGCGGGTGTCGGGAAAACTTACCGGATGCTGCAGGAAGCACATTCGCTTCTGTCAAACGGAATCGATGTTAAAATCGGTTACATTGAAACGCATCACCGAAAGGAAACACACGCTTTGCTGGAAGGTTTACCAATCATTCCCAGAAGAAAATTGTTTTACAAAGGAAAAGAACTGGACGAGCTGGATGTAAAGGCAGTTATTAATCTTCGTCCGGAAGTGGTGATTGTAGATGAACTGGCCCATACCAATATCGAAGGCAGTAAAAATGAAAAACGATGGCAGGATGTTTTAGAAATTCTGGAATCAGGTATCAATGTCATCAGTGCGGTTAATATTCAGCATATCGAAAGTCTGAATGAAGACATCAGAAGTATAACGGATATTGAAGTCAAAGAAAGGATTCCCGACAGCGTTTTGGCTCAGGCAGATGAAGTAGTGAATATTGACCTGACCGCAGAAGAGCTCATTGACCGTCTGAAAGCTGGTAAAATCTATGACCGTTCAAAAATCAATTCAGCGCTCAGCAATTTTTTTAAAAGTGAAAACATTCTTCAGCTGCGCGAGTTAGCTTTGAAAGAAGTAGCCGCGCAGGTTCAGCGAAAAGTGGAAACGGAAGTTTCGGTCATTAAAAATGTTCGGAAAGAGCGCTTTCTGGCGTGTATCAGCTCCAACGAAAAAACTGCAAAAAATGTTATTCGCAAAGCTTCCAGACTGGCTAATTATTATAATAGTCAGTGGTTTTTGCTGTATGTGCAGGTTCCCAAAGAAAGTCCGGATAAAATTGCGCTGGATAAGCAGAGACATCTTATTAATAATTTTAAATTAGCTACGGAATTGGGAGCCGAAATTATAAAAGTAGAGGGTACAAATGTTGCTCATATCATTATGCAGCAATGTGAGGATAGAAAAATCACCACAGTCTGCATCGGAAAACCACATCTCAGCATTTGGAAAATCATTGCTGCGACGGATACTTTCAATTCGTTGCTCAATAAATTATCAAAAGAAAATATAGATTTGGTAATATTAAGCTAGAAGATTCGTAAATTGAAAGTAAGATGTAAAATGAAACAAGTATTATTAAAACATCTCACTTTTTACTAAAAGCTTTTCACTATAATATGAAAATTAAGACAAAACTAAACATAGGCGTTGGACTTCTTTTTCTGATGATATTTTTTTTGTCCGTTCTCAGTGGCTGGTATATCAATCAGCTAAAAAAAGACACGAATAATATCCTGAAGGCCAATTACAATACACTGGAATATTCCAGAAATATGCTTTTAGCACTTGAAGAGATTAATACAGATCCGCTTGCGTTCAAAGTATTTGAAAAACATTTGCAAAAACAACAGAAAAATGTAACAGAACCTGGAGAAAAAGAAGCAACAGATAATGTCGCTGTCCACTTCGAGATACTGAAAAGAAACTCGGAAAATATAAATCTCCAATCATCTATAAGAAAAGACATTGCGGAACTTATGCAACTGAATATGAGCGCTATAGAACATAAAAGCAGTATTGCCGATTCTACAGCTAAAAGCGCAATTCTCGCCATTTCCGTAACAGGTATGATCTGCTTTATCATTGCTTTTATTCTGTTGATTAATCTTCCGTCAAATATCGCAGACCCTATAAAAATTCTGACGGCAAGCATCAGGCAGATAGCTAATCAAAATTATAAAGAAAGAATCCATTTTGAGAGCAGAAGCGAGTTTGGTGAGTTGGCAAAATCCTTCAATACTATGGCGGAAAAACTCCAAGAGTATTCAGAAAGCCGTCTGGAAAAAATCATCCGGGGAAAGAAACGTATTGAAACACTGATCGATAATATGCATGATCCGGTAATTGGCATTGATGAAAACAAAAAAGTTCTTTTTGTGAATGATGAAGCGTTGAAAATTACAGGACTTAAGAAAGACTATTTTTTAGGAAAGCAGATCCAGGATATCGCTGTTACAAATGATCTTGTCAGAAATCTGATCAAGGAGGTTATTATCAATGAAACTGAAAACACGGATAAAGAGCCTATAAAAATCTATGCAGATGGGAAGGAAAGTTATTTTGTAAAAGACATAATTGACATCAATATTGTACCTACGGGAGAACAGGAAAGCCGCTTTATCGGTCAGGTTATTATGCTGAGAAATATTACGCCGTTTAAAGAACTTGATCTGGCTAAAACTAATTTTCTCGGAACAGTTTCCCACGAATTCAAAACCCCGATTTCATCAATAAAAATGGGATTACAGCTGTTGGAAAATCAAAAAATCGGAGATCTAAACCCGGAACAGAAGAATCTTGTCAACGGCATCAGGGAAGATTCCGAAAGATTGCTGAAAATCACAGGCGAACTACTAAATATCACTCAGGTGGAAAGTGGCTCAATACAGCTTGATATCAAACATTCCGACATAAAAACCATAATTGAAGATACTGTGAATGCGAACAGATCTTCTGCGGAACAAAAAAACATCCGTATCAATATCAGGCAGGATGCAGAACTCTATGGCATTACTGCGGACAGTGAAAAAACATCTTGGGTTCTCAATAATCTCTTATCCAATGCGATTCGGTATTCTTATGAAAATTCGGAGATTGATATTAGCATCACTAAAGAAGGTAATAAAATCAAATTCTCTGTTCAGGATTTCGGTAAAGGAATCGAGGAACAGTATCAGGACAAAATTTTCGATCGTTACTTTAAAATCCCCGGAAGCGGCAAAGAAGGAACAGGCTTGGGACTTAGTATCAGCAAACATTTCATAGAAGCTCAGGGCGGATCTATCTCCGTAAAATCAGAATTAGGCTCCGGAAGTACATTTTCTTTTGAGCTTCCTAAATAATAGTTAATAAATCTTGTTACTAATCTAAAAAAAAGAGACCGGAAAAAATAAAAAACCACCTTTATTTCTAAAGGTGGTTTGTAGACCCACAGGGATTCGAACCCCGACAGGCGGTACCAAAAACCGAAGTGCTACCGTTACACCATGGGTCTGTCGTTTTATTGTGATGCAAATTTATAGCTTTTTTTTGAACTTCCAAACTTTTTATGAAAAAAAATGAATAATTTTATAAAATAATTTTTCGCTCAACCTAATGTTAATCGACCTTTCCAAAGCATTACCTTTATCTCCCGAACCATCTAACGAATTTGAAACCAAAGTTTTAGATTTCATAAATGAGTGGAAATCGGAGTCAAAAACTGTAAAAATTCAGTCTTCCGGATCAACAGGAAATCCGAAAATTTTTGACATCGAAAAATCAAAAATGCTCAATTCCGCCCAGATGACTTGTGATTTTTTAGAACTGAAAGAAGGTAATTCTGCCCTACTCTGTCTTCCGATTGAATATATCTCGGGAAAAATGATGGTTGTTAGAAGTATTTCCAGAAAATTAAAACTTCTGATTACAGAAACATCGCTCAATCCTTTGCAACATCTCAACAAGAAAGTTGATTTCTGTGCAATGACGCCTTTGCAGGTCGAAAATTCTCTGGACAAAATTCATTTTATCAAAAATCTTATTATTGGTGGCGCAGCAGTCTCAGAAACTTTAAAATCAAAAATAACCCAAACGCTCCAACTCTCTCATTCTCAAACTAAAATATTCGAAACATATGGCATGAGTGAAACGCTTTCACATATTGCCCTGAAAGAAATTTTTCCTGATGCACAGGATTGGTTTACAGTTTTTGACGGTGTTGATATTGCTTTGGATGAAAGAGGATGTTTAAAAATATCTGCTCCCAGACTGAATTCAGAACTTTTGCAGACCAATGATTTGGTTGAGATTAAGGACAAGAAACAATTCCGTTTTCTGGGAAGATTAGACAATGTCATCAATTCAGGCGGCGCAAAGATTTTTCCTGAGGAACTTGAAAAGCTGGTAAAAAAGATTATTCCAAACGAAGCTGTTTTTATAGGAATAGACGATGAAAAGCTGGGACAAAAATTAATTTTAGTCATCGAAAGTACAGAATCCGAATCCATCAGATATCAATTATCTCATATCAATTATAAAAAGTCATTTTATAAGCCAAAAGAAGTTATTTTTGTGAATCAGATTCCGAGAACGCCCAATGGAAAAGTAAACCGTCTCGAATTAAAAAAAATGATCCAAACCCAATGAAAGATTTTTCCGCAGAAATCAGTTACAAAACGTCCCGCTCCTCCGGAGCTGGCGGACAGAATGTAAATAAGGTAGAAACTGCGGTAACTGCCATCTGGAATGTGATGGAAAGCGCTGTTTTCACGTTCGATGAAAAGCTGAGAATCTCCGAAAAGCTTAAAAACAGGATCAATTCTGAAGGTCTTCTACAAATGACGTCATCCGAAAGCAGAACTCAGCTTCAGAATAAAAAAATAGTAACCGAAAAAATGCTGGAACTGGTTGAAAAATCCTTGTTTATTCCAAAAAAACGTTTGGCTACAAAACCATCGAAAGGACAGATCCAGAAAAGGATTGACAATAAAAAGAAATTATCCGAGAAAAAAGAAAACAGAAAATTCAGGTTTTAAAATCCGCTAATTCCTCTATTTCAGCATTGATTTCCTCAGTATATTCCAGTTGTTTTTCGCGGATTCTTCCGTGGCTGGTAACGGTTTCATAATCCTGCTGATAATCCTTGTAATCATCATAAATCCGGGTATAATAATTCTGCAACATTTTGGCATCCATTATTTTATCACTAATCAGTTTTCGGAACCTTCTGGCAAATAATTCGGCTATATCAAAATGACTTTGCTCGTGCATCAGGACAAAATCCGATTTGT
>JAEXJU010000041.1 GCA_023448955.1 Bacteroidota bacterium | reverse complement strand
TCCTTATCCTGTGCAATATCAGAAACCCTTTTGCCTTTTAAAAAAGAATTTGCAACATCTTTTTTATCAAAATCAATTTCAAAAATCCCATCATTAGAACATATCCATAAGTCTGTTTTACAACTAGTTATTTTGTTGATGACTGTTTGTTTCAAGTTATCAATATCAATAAAACTTTGATCCAAAAAAACTTGACTTCCAACAGATTTTGTACTGTAGCATATTTTGCCGTTGTGAACTTCAAGAATATTATTGCCTTTTTGAACCTTGAGTTTTTTTATTAACTTACCGTTTTTAAAGGTCAAAATATGATCTAAACTGGATAGATAAAACTCCTTTTTGGATTCATTATAATTTAAGTGAAAAAAATCTATCTTATCTACTAATCCTTTAGACTGATAGATAAGACGCGAGGAATTTCTATGAATTTCAAAGAATTGATCGGGCGTTAGAAGAAGTTTTTGATTTCCTTGAACACTAAATTCTACAACATCCAGATTATTTTTGGAAATTAAATTATCAAAAGTTTTGTCAAGATGCAACTGCTTGTTGGACAGGTAATAAATCTGATTGGAAAAGTTTTTGCAATATATTACGCCATTGCTGTCTTCCTGAATAGAATTGACAGAATTGCTAAGATTGTCATCAAAAGGGTAGGATATAAAATGAACGCCATCATAGGAAACCAAACCCTTTTCAGTGCCCAAGTAAATCAAACCACTTTTACTGACATATAAATCATAAATCACATCCGAAGGCAATCCTTCCAGGAACGAAATTTTTCTCAAAAAAGGTTGCTGAGCAGTTATTAAAAAAGAATAAAAAAGACATAGAAATAATATCAGTTTTCTACAGAAAAAATAGAATTTATTTCGTGTCTTATGCATTCTTTGAAAATTTGGCTCTTGTTTTTTGTAAATTTAATTCTTTAATTTTATGTAAATCATTTTTAGTTATTAAAAATTATAAAAGCAGTCATTTTCAGACTGCTTTTATTCTTTTTTAAACTATCGAGTTTATATATGACATTATTTTGAATGTCAAATTTGTTTTATTTGAAATACTCAACTCCATTTTTAAAGATATTGTGATAATTTGCGGTTGGAATATTTTTGAACAAACCTTCTGCAAAACGTTCCGGATGTCCCATTCTTCCGAAAATTTTTCCGCAAGGACTGGTGATTCCTTCGATTCCGAATAATGAATTATTGGGATTAAAAGGCATTCCGTGAGCAATATTTCCTTCTAAATCTAAATATTGTGTTGCGATTTGTCCGTTTTCATAGAGCTTTTGGATCTCTTCTTCCGAAGCCATAAAACGACCTTCACCGTGAGAAATCGGAATGGTAAATACCTGATCTTTCATTCCTTTTAACCAAGGAGATTCGTCATTGACGACTTTTACATTGACCATCTGGGAAATATGTCTTCTGATTGCGTTGTGAGCCAACGTTGGCGAATTTTTATCCAAATCTTTGATTCTTCCGTAAGGTAATAGTCCGGATTTAACCAAAGCCTGGAAACCGTTACAGATCCCGATAATCATTCCGTCTCTGTCTAACAGTTCGTGAACGGCATTTCTCATCTTCTCGTTTTTCAACACATTGACAATGAATTTTGCAGAACCGTCTGGTTCGTCACCCGCTGAGAACCCTCCTGAGAAAGCCAGAATCTGAGAAGTTTTGATTTCTTCAACCCAAGCATCAATGCTTTCATCCAGCAATTGGTGATTGATGTTGATTAAAGGTAAACTGCTGATTACAGCGCCTTCTTTTGCGAAAGCATTCAGTGTATCATATTCGCAGTTTGTTCCCGGGAAAACCGGCGAAAATACTTTTGGCTGAGCGATTCCGTGTTTCTTAATGATGATATTTCTTGAGTTGACTGAATTTAATTTTTCATCAATTTCAACCGTTATTTTTTCTTTTTCAACTGTTGGGAAAAGATTTTCGAAGGTGTTGCTGTTGGAAGCGAGAAGCTGGAGGATGGAAGTTTGAAGATTGTTGATGGTTAAAACTTCATTCGCAACAACTTGACCTATCAATTGAAGATTTACAGAGCTTAATTCCTCTTTAGATTCTATAATTAAGCTACCAATATTTTTAGCTAATAAATAATTTGTCACATTGAGCGGAGTCGAAATGTCAGCACCCAATCTGTTTCCGAAGCTCATTTTTGCCAAAGCAACTGCTACTCCGCCTTCTTTTACTGTTTTTACAGAAACGATTTTTCCTGCTTTGATATTTTCGAAAATAAATTCATAAACAGCTTTTAAAGCATCATAATTCGGAAGCCCGTTTTCCTGAGCAATATGATTGAAGAAATATACTTTATTTCCTTCACTCTTAAATTCAGGAGAGATGATATTTCTCTTTTCTCCGTTTGCACAAGCGAAAGAAATCAATGTTGGCGGCACATTCAGATCCTGATACGTTCCACTCATTGAATCTTTACCTCCAATAGCTGCCAATCCGAAATTGATCTGAGCATCATAAGCTCCAAACAAAGAAGCCAATGGTTTTCCCCACTTTTCAGGATTCTGACCTAATTTCTCAAAATATTCCTGAAAACTGAATCTGATATTTTTATAATCGCCCCCCATTGCAACGATTTTCGCCACACTTTCTACAACAGCATAAGAAGCACCTAAAAGTGAGTTTTGCTTTGAAATTTCAGCATCGAATCCCCAACTCGCCAGAGAAACGGTTTCAATATCTTTTGCACCAATGATTGGCAATGTCTGAACACTTCCTTCCATTAAAGTCTGCTGATATTTTCCACCCAAAGGCATCGCAACCGTAGTCGCACCAATCGATGAATCGAACATTTCCAGCAATCCTTTTTGAGAAGCCACATTTTTATCGCTTAAAATCTTTAGGAAATTCTCTTCATTAAATGCAGGAGTTTCTTCTTTTACTTCATTCAGGTGGGTAATTTTAACTTCCTGACTTTTTGAACAGCCGTTCGTATCCAGAAATTCTCTTGAAAGGTCAACAATTTTATCGCCTTTCCAGAACATCTGCATTCTTCCTGAATCTGTTACTTTTGCTACCTCAACAGCAACAATGTTTTCAGCCTCACAGAATTTGATGAACTTTTCTTTATCTTTTGGTTCTACTACAACCGCCATTCTTTCCTGAGATTCGGAAATAGCAAGCTCGGTTCCGTTTAACCCTTCATATTTTAAAGGTAAAACATCTAAATTAACTTCTAAAGAATCTGCGATTTCGCCAATTGCCACGGAAACACCTCCCGCTCCAAAGTCATTGGATTTTTTAATCAGTCTCGTTACTTCAGGGTTTCTGAACAATCTCTGGATTTTACGTTCTTCAACAGCATTTCCTTTCTGTACTTCAGAACTCATCGTGTGAATTGAAGTTTCGTCCTGTTCTTTCGAACTACCGCTAGCACCTCCAACTCCGTCACGACCTGTTGCTCCTCCTAAAATAATGATAGAATCACCAGCTTCAGGTTTTTCACGTCTTACCCAATCTACAGGAACGGCTCCCGCAACGAAACCAACTTCCATTCTTTTGGCTTTATAACCTTCGTCATAAATTTCAGAAACCATTGTTGTCGCCAAACCGATTTGGTTACCGTAAGAAGAGTATCCGTTTGCCGCCTGTTTCGTGATTGTTTTTTGAGGCAATTTTCCCGGTAATGTTTTATCAACCGGTTCCAGAACATCCGCTGCGCCCGTTAATCTCATCGCTTGGAAAACAAAAGAACGCCCAGACAAAGGATCTCGGATCGCACCACCTAAGCAAGTTGAAGCACCGCCAAAAGGTTCTATTTCCGTCGGGTGATTGTGGGTTTCGTTTTTGAATAATAAATACCACGGTTCTTTTTTACCATCGTATTCCGCTTCAATCTGTATTGTACAGGCATTGATCTCGTCAGAAACCACAAGGTTTTCCAAATTGCCTGTTTTATGGAAATATCTTCCGCAAACGGTTGCCAGATCCATTAAAGAAATAGGCTTCAATTCGCGTCCTAAGAATTTTCTTTTTTCGATATAATCATTGAAAATGGTTTCCAATGTATGTTTAAACTGTCCATTGAATTCGATATTTGACAATTCTGTTTCGAAGGTTGTGTGACGACAGTGGTCGCTCCAGTATGTATCTAAAACTTTAAGTTCCGTTTCTGTAGGATTTCTCTGTTCCGATTTAAAATATTCCTGAATGAATTTCAAATCGTCCAACCCTAAAGCAAAACCGTGATTATTAAAGAATTCTTCAAGCTGAGCATCATCGAAATAGATAAAACCTTCGTGAACAATAACTTTTGAAGGAGCTTCTTCCGCAGGAATGTTTAAAGTCGATAAATCTTTTTCCTGAGATTCTACTTTATTGATTAGAAGGTCTTTGATTTTTGCTAAATCAGATTCGGAAACACCTTCGAATTCGATTAATTTCCCGCTTCTTACTTTAGATTTTTCATTTCCGGTCAATAAAGCGATACACTGTTGCGCAGAATCTGCACGCTGATCGTATTGCCCCGGCAAAAATTCCAATGCGAAATAAATTCCCTGTGCAGGATTTTCTTCGATTAAAATATCCGTAACCGGATCTACGAAAGTGCTGTTGACTACCTTTTCGAATTCGCCATCATTCAATCCGAAAATATCGTACACGTTGTATACTTTTACACTTTGGATGGACGGAACAACCGCTTTTACTTCATCAAAAATTTTTGGACTTTCTACATCGAAAATTCCTCTTTTTTCTACGAAAATTCTTTTGTTTTGAGACATTAGATGTCAGATTTTATTTAGATTTATTTATTTTTAAATAATCAATGGGATGATTTTAAATCAGCAATACATTGATCAGATAGCAGTCCTACGGACTGCAGATTTCATATTTATTTGCTTTTTGCTACACAGATAACAGTCCTACGGACTGCGAGCACATCTTATCATTTATCTACACAGATGACATTCTTCCGAAATATTTATTAATATTAACAATTCTTAAAGCTGATTCCGTAGGAATCGTATCTGTGTATAAAATTATATTGTCTGAGATAGCGCAGTCCGTAGGACTGCTATCTTTCTTTATTAAAAACTATTTTACAATAAAAAATTAACCTAGTTCATCGTAAAATTCAAATAAATATTCATTCTTAAATTCAATTTCAAATGCGTTCAGCATCTCAATATATTCTTCTCTGAAACTCTTCTTCGAATGATGTTTTTCCTGATTCAGAATATAATTTACAACTTTATCCTTTTGGCTTTTCGCATAAGAAAATGCACCATAACCTTCCTGCCAGAAAAACTTTCCTAAACACAATTTCCTATCATTAATAAAATTTGTGGATTCAATTTTAACCGTTTTAATTAGTTCCGAAATTGTAATCTGCAAATTCTTATAACTGAAAAAGATATGAATGTGATCTGGATTTGCATAAATAGCTAATACTTTTTGATTTTTATTGCTAAATATTCCACAAATATATTTTTCAATTTCTTCTCTTACTTCCGATTTAATTTTAATATCACGTCCTTTTGTAGCAAAAACAACCTGAATGTAAATCTGTGTATAGGTGTTGGGCATAAAATTTTATTTTCATCACTTCTTCAAAGGTAAATTATCTTTGTCAAATTCCCAATGAATACACATTTAGTTTTTAAAGAAAACAAATTCAAATACCCATCTTTTTGCTACACAGATAACAGTCCTACGGACTGCAAACGCCTCTTTATTTATTGTCTACACAAATGACATTCCTCTGGAATGTTTATTAATATTACAATTCTTCAAGTTGATTCCGTTAGGAATCTTATCTGTGTAGAAAATTTATTGTAATTACGCGCAGTCCGTAGGACTGCTATCTTATCAAACCAAATCTTAAAAAATATGCAGCCCAAAAAGACTGCATAACATTTATACTTTAAGATCAACTTCTAAACCTATCAAATCTTTATTTGCATCGATAATCGGCTGAACTTCATTTGCGATGAATTCTTCAGTCTGAATGGGTGCAAAACCGATGAAGTTTTTCGGGTCGAGAACTTCTTTTAATT
>JAEXJU010000266.1 GCA_023448955.1 Bacteroidota bacterium | reverse complement strand
CGGAACTTTTTAATCTACGGGCATCGTCCAATGGTAGGATACCGGTCTCCAAAACCGTTGATCAGGGTTCGATTCCTTGTGCCCGTGCAAAATTAAAATATGAGCTCATTAATTAATTTTTTAAAAGGTTCTTATACAGAATTCAAAGATAAGGTAGAATGGCCGAAATGGCCGGATCTGCAGTCTTCTACAATCGTTGTAGCTATTACGACTGTGCTTCTTGCTTTATTTACATTTGGAGTAGATTCTTTATTTAGTGTAACTATCAAGAATTTTATTGCGACGTTTATTAATCTATTCAACTAATCCAAATTACTTTCCCTATGAGCGATATGAAATGGTATGTGCTGAAAGCTATTAGCGGACAGGAAAATAAAGTGAAGAACTATATTGAGAACGAGATCCAGAGATTAGGTATGGATGCTTACGTTACTCAGGTAGTGATTCCCATGGAAAAAGTGATCCAGATCAGAAACGGTAAAAAAGTTCCAAAAGAAAAACCTTATTACCCTGGTTACCTTATGGTAGAAGCTAACCTGATAGGTGAAGTTCCTCACGTCATTAAGAATATTCCGGGTGTGATTTCTTTCTTAAGTCTTACAAAAGGTGGTGATCCTGTTCCGATGAGAAAATCTGAAGTTAACAGAATGCTTGGAAGAATGGATGAGCTTTCCGAATTCGCTACAGATGTCGAAATTCCTTTCACTGTTGGTGAGAATGTAAAAGTAATCGATGGACCTTTCAACGGATTTAATGGTACAATCGAAAAAATCCTTGAAGACAAAAAGAAAATCGAAGTGTCTGTTCTTATTTTCGGAAGAAAAACGCCAATGGAGCTCAGCTTCATGCAGGTAGAAAAAATATAAACAATAAATATTTTGTAAAACACCCAAGATCATCTTGGGTGTTTTTTTATATAATCAATTCATTGTTAAATTCAGTCGGCGTTTTCCCAACATATTTCTTAAAAGCCCGGTTAAAGTAAGAAATATTATTATAACCCGTATTATAACAGCATTCTGAAATGCTTTTTCCCTGCAAAATCATGGCGCAAGCTTTGTCAATCCTGTATTGATTCAGAAATTCGGTAAAAGTCATTTTTGTTGTTTTCTTAAAAAAATTGCAGAATGATGGTAATGTAAGGTTGGCAAGTTCTGCGACTTCATTAATATCTATATCCTTATCAAAATTTTTTTCTACGTAAGTAAAAATAGCTTGTAATCTTTCTTTGTTTTTTGATATGATGGTGTGAGGCATCGCTTCTTTATTCAGCAGCTGGTAATCTTTCTGAGCAGAAAGTTCGGCTAATATTCTTTGCAATAATAAGTATTTTTCAAAACCTTTCAGAGTCATAATTTCATATAAAGAAGGTAGCAATCTGTCTTTAGTTTCACTGCTGAACAATATTCCGAATTTCGAGAGTCCTATCATTTTCCGGATATCATTAAACTCTTTTACATTCGCCGGAAACTGGATGATTTCTTCTGAAAACTGGATTACAATTTCTTCATGAGGATCTAATGAATTAAGCCCAAAACCAGAATGAGGAATGTTAGAGCCTATCAAAACAAGATCTCCATCTCTGAAATTACTTTTATGATAACCGACGTGCCGGCTACCATTTCCAGACACTACGCAGACTAATTCGATCTCCGGGTGATAATGATATTCCCATCTAAGCTCACTTACCGGAACATTGATGTGAAGCGTCCTGAATGAACAATCAGTATCATTCTTAATATTCTCGTAACTTACTTTCATCAGATTAAGTTAAAAATTTATCAAATATATAATTTTATATTAATAGAGTGTCATAAATGGTTTACTGTGTTAAATATATGTGAACCTAGTGTTGATAAATTTGTATTGATGAAAAACTTAACAGTAAAAACCGCCCTTTTTTTAAACTACTTCCTGTTTGCGATACTGCTCAACTCTGTCGGAACAGTGATCTTGCAAATGCAGCAGAATTTTGATATTTCAAAATCCCAAGCCAGTGTTCTGGAAGGTTTCAAAGATCTGCCAATCGCGATCTGTTCATTTCTGTTGGCATCTTTTCTTCCAAGAATTGGTCTGAAAAGATCAATGATGATTGCATTAGCTTTGGTTGGTGCAATGTGTTTTACAATGCCATATGCCAACGCTTTCTGGGTTTTTAAAATATTATTTTGTGTAGTAGGAATATCTTTTGCCCTGATTAAAATTTCAGTATTTACTACGATCGGCCTGATCTCAAAGGATGAAAAAGAGCATTCCAGCATTATGGGATATCTTGAAGGTTTTTTTATGATTGGCGTCTTGTTTGGCAACCTGTTATTCAGCCTGTTCATAGATGATGCAGATCCAAAATCAAGAAGTTGGCTGATTACTTACTGGTTTCTCGGAGCACTTGCTTTGATCTCATTCTTTTTTATGCTGTTTTCAAGATTTGATGAGCAAGATGCCAAAAGTAATACATCGGATTTAAAAAATGATATAAGAAACGGTATCGGACTATTTAAGCTTAGAAGGGTACTATTTTTCTTAGTGTGTGCCTTCCTTTTTGTTCTAGTGGAACAAAGTTTTCAAACCTGGACGCCAACTTTTTACAAAGAAATTCTGAACCTTCCTACCACAATGGCAGTGCAGGCAGGAGCTGTTCTCGCAGGTGCATTTGCATTAGGAAGATTTCTTTCCGGCTTTTTTTCAAGAAAATTAAAGTGGATTTATGTAGTGTCGGCTTGCATTTTAGGATTTGCATTAAGTATTTTATTGGTACTTCCTCTCACAAGGAATATCAGCTTGAGTGACAATATAAGCTGGTTCAATGCACCTTTAGCAGTATACATTTTTCCTTTGATGGGCGTTTTCCTAGCCCCGATTTATCCAAGCATTAATTCGGTGATTTTAGCATCGATCCCAAAATATTTGCAGAGTTCAATGTCTGGTTTGATAGTCGTTTTTTCTGCAATCGGAGGCACTCTCGGTTCTATGATTACAGGCTTTGTTTTCCAGAAGTTTGGTGGCAGCCACGCATTTTACCTTTCATTTATACCATTGATGCTTTTATTATTTTTTGCAATGATGATGAATAGACAAACGAATAAAATTAAAAAGTAAGAATGAAGAATTATTTAGACATAAAAGATATCTACCAGCTATTTGAAAAAGTACAGAAGTCTGAGATTTTTGAAGATCAGAAGACGATGACAGATGTAATACCAAGACTTCCCATTAATGATATTGTAGAACTGTATGAAAAAAGCAAAGATCTGCCGAATTTTATTCTGAAGGATTTTGTAGTAGAACATTTTATCATCTCGGAAAATCTAGAAGTAGATTTCCAGACTCAGAGAAACAGTCTGTCAATAGATGAGCATATAGAAAAGCTTTGGAATGAGCTCACCAGAGT
>JAEXJU010000185.1 GCA_023448955.1 Bacteroidota bacterium | reverse complement strand
GTTCCGAAGGAATGGCATATCACAGCGATGGCGAAAAGGATCTGAAAGATAATGGCGCCATCAGTTCGTTGAGTTTTGGTGCGGAACGAAAGTTTAATTTCAAACATAAAAGCACGAAGGAATTGGTTTCACTGATTCTTGAAAACGGAAGTCTTTTGATGATGAAAGATGTCACTCAAAAATTCTGGCTTCACAGATTGCCAACAACCACAAAAATCATCAAACCAAGAATCAGTCTGACTTTTCGCACAATTGATAAATCTAAATAACCGGTTTATATTTTTTCATAAATGCCAGACATAGCAATAATCCAATTCCTGCCAAACCTGCACCAACCAAAGAAGGATAACTATAAGACAAGCCATATTCCAAAGGTAAACCGCCAAAAAAGGCGCCAAGCGAATTCCCCACGTTGAAAGCCGCCTGCATAAAAGCCGCCGCCATCATTTCCGAGTTTTTGGCAGAACGCAGCATTATAATATTGACCGGCGTTCCCACAGCCATAGACAAAGCACCACAGACAAAAGTCAGAACCAGAGACACCGACTGGTTTTCAGAAAAAAAGAAAACACCAATCAAAGCCAGAATCATTGCAGTGAGCAAAATTGACGCAGCCAATGCCGGTCGCATTTTGTCAGCCATTACACCTCCAAGGAAATTGCCAATTACCATTCCGGCACCGGCTAAAACCATAATGTAAGCGATAAAATCTGTTTCGAATCTGGAAACGTTGGTCATCAACGGTGTGATATAACTGAACCAAGCAAATAAACCTCCAAAACCAATTCCTGTTATTGCGATGATATGCCAGGCCTTTGCAGACTTGAAAAATTCCAGTTCGTCCTTTAGTGTGGTAGTTCTAAGGCTGTCCATATAAGGTAAAAGGAACTTCAGACTAATCAGCGTCAATAGTCCTAAAACAGAAACGACACCAAATGCATAACGCCAGCTCAGCTGATGCCCCAACCAGGTGACAAATGGAACCATTGCGAGATTGGCCAGTGTCAGTCCGGTAAACATCATTGCGATACTTTGTGCCTGTTTTCCTGGTTTTGCCAGTCTAGTTGCCACTACAGTTCCTACGCCGAAAAATGCACCGTGCGGCAGTCCCGAAAGAAATCTTACAATCATCATTGTGTAATAATCATTGACCAATGCGGATAATCCGTTGAAAATCACAAAGGCAATCATTAGATAAGATAGAATTTTCTTTGGCGGATATTTCGCAGCAAAGGCTATTAAAACAGGTGCTCCTACAACAACGCCGAAAGCATAGGATGAAATCAAATGTCCGGCTTGTGGAATCGATATATTAAGTGATTTTGCAACATCTGGCAATAGTCCCATAATCACAAATTCCGTAGTTCCAATACCTAACGCGCCTAATGCCAGCGGAAGAATCCTTTTATCCATTTTGCAAAAATCCTGATTTTCAATTAGAAATTCAAATTTCAGGCTTTAAGATAAGATTAAATTAAACTTTTGTTTAAATTCAATTAACATTACAGTTGTTTATGCAATGAATTTCAGTCAGCCCGGCCTGTGTGGAGCTCTTTTTCAGGATTGCGAAACTTGAAAGTTTTAGATTATCACCAAAGGTACTTTCGCAATTCGAAAAAAGCGGGAATCCTTCGACAAGCTCAGGATAAACAAGGACGGATAAACTTCCCAAATCAAAAGTTAAATGTTATTGTTGGTTAAAGTTGATTTGATATTTGATTTTTCTGCTATTTTTGTATCAGTAAATCTAAAAATGCTGAACAGGATTCTGACTTTTCCATTTGTGGTACTGATAAAGTTCTATCAATTTTTCATCTCACCTTGGCTGGGGAAAAACTGCAGATACGAACCAACCTGCTCGCATTATACTTTGGAGGCACTGAAAGTTCACGGCCTTTTCAAGGGAAGCTGGCTCGCCATCAAAAGAATTGGCAGCTGCCATCCTTGGGGTGGCGAAGGTTATGATCCTGTACCACCAAAAAAACATTAAAATCAATTATCAATGAACAATATCTTTCTTAGATTTTTTCTATTTCTTTTTGCTGGAGTTTTTCAGCTTTTTTCTTCGCAAAGCAGTGCTAATGACTTATCAGACGGAACGTTGAAGGTTAATAACAATGAAAGCATAACTGTTAAAATATTTGCATCTCAGAGAACAGATGCACTTGCTAATCAGGCTTTTAAAAACATTCCTAACGAACTGATAATTCTGAATGAAGATAATATCAAACCAGAATCTGCGGAACATTTGGCAAGCATTCAGAATATTTTAGAAACTTTTAAGGTTAATAAATTCCAGTTTCTGGATAAAAATTTCAAACCGCAGGAACCTGTTTTCGAACAGAAAAACATAGAAAATTTTAAATATTTACTAAAGTCTGATAAAGTTCTGAAACCAACTGATAATACTGAATTGGAAACAGAATTTAAAATCTGGGACCCGATGAAAGGTATTTCTCTTGGTCCTGTGATGCTGCATTTTTACAGTTTGATGTTCATTTTTGCATTTGGATTGGGCTATGTGATAATGGCAAGAATTTTTAAAATCGATAATGTGGATGAGAAATTCCTTGAACCACTTTTCACATGGACTTTGATTGGGACAATTCTTGGCGCAAGATTGGGTCACGTTATTTTTTATCAGCCAGAACTGTTCAAAGAAGATTTCCTGAGCGTTTTTCTGCCAATCAGTACCAGAGGCGGATTGCATTTCACAGGGTTTTCCGGTTTGGCCAGTCACGGTGCTACAA
>JAEXJU010000131.1 GCA_023448955.1 Bacteroidota bacterium | reverse complement strand
GTCCTTCACATTATAGATCATCGTTCCCACAACATCCGCAGGCAAGAGATCCGGCGTGAACTGGATTCTTGAAAACTGTCCGTGAACGGCTTCTGCCAAAGTTTTGATCGCTAAAGTTTTTGCTAAACCGGGAACACCTTCCAGGAGAACGTGCCCATTTCCCAAAAGTCCTATCAATAGGCGATCTATCATATACTCCTGACCGATGATAGCGCGGTTGATTTCTTGTTTTAGAATATTAAAAAAGTAATTTTGTTCTTTTACTTTCTCTGTAAGCTGTCTGATATCTTCTGCTTGATTCAATTCTGACATAGTTAATCTTAATAATTGGTAAATTTCTTATAAAAACCTGCAATGGCAAACACAACAACTGCTAATCTTGCGTTAAATATTTGTTAAAGGAAAAATCAAATTGTTACAATGTTTTAATAAAAACGGTTTATTTGTCGTTTATTAATAATTACTCTAACTTTGACCTAAATAAAGCTTACTGAAAAATGAATTATCATTTTGCCAATCACAGACAAGTCAGAAAAAACCTGCTTGACATTTTACAAAATACTTCAGAAAAAGATCTTCTTACCATTCCGGACGGCTACAACAACAATATCTACTGGAATATTGCCCATTGCGTGGCAACACAGCAATTGCTTTGTTATTATCTCAGTGGTAACCAGTTCCGGATTGATAAATACTGGATTGAGACTTATAAAAAAGGAACCTTTGCCAATGTAGATGTGAAACCATCTGAAATGGAAGATCTGGCTTATCTATTAATAGAAACTTCAAAAATCCTGATGAAGGATTTTGACAATGATTTTTTCCCGGATTACACACCCTATTCTACTAGTTTTGGGATTGATCTGAAAAATATTCAGGATGCGATTATTTTCAACAATATGCACGAAAGTCTGCATTATGGCTATATTCTTTCTCAGAAAAGAGCTTTGATTGGTGAAGGGTTGAGCAGTTTATAAATGATAAATTTTATAAGTGATAAATGATTTCTTTTAATTTTCGATTTCTTTTTCCGATTTTAATTTTAGGATTGTTATCATTTTCAAAAACTGAGAATGAAAGATTCAGATATTACAAGCCAATCGGCAAAACTCAGGAAATTGAAGTGTTTTATCTGACTTGGGAAGACACTAATTTGCCTAACTTTATTAAGATTTCAGATTTTAAGAAATTTGTGGACAAAGCAGAATTGATTGATTATTGTTTCTATGTCGATTCCAAAGATCCTGAAAAAAGGAAATTCAAAATCCCTGTTACTACAGATAAACTCATCAAAAAAATCCCTCTGAAACTGAAAGGCAAATTATTCAAAACAAAACAGTTTGACGATACTTTCCCTACTCCGCTTTTTGAAGACCTAAGAAAAACCGGAGATTTAAAGTTCAAAACGGAAAATGATGAGTTTTTAGTTTTTGTTTTGGATTAATAAATAAAAACGCTTCCCAGATTTGAGAAGCGTTTTTATTTACTGTTTGATAAACTTAGCTGTTTGTTCTTTTCCTTTTGATTTAATTTTGATAAGATAATCTCCTTTTGTGAGATGCGAGACATCTACTTTGAAATTATTTACATTATTTTCTGTTGTTAATTTACGTCCGTCCAAAGAATAGATTTCATAACCAGAAATTGGCTCATCTGTTTTGATGTTGAGGATGTCTTTGACTGGATTTGGATAGATGACTATCTGCTTTTTGGAAATATCAACCGTTGATAAGGAAATAGTATTGTTCAGTCTTAATATTCTATTTTTACCAATGCCATTGTAAGAGGTAAAGTCGCCTGCCACTAGAATTTTACCATCAGGCTGCAATATCATACTAGTAATAAATCCGTTGAATCCACTTCCAATATTAAATGTTGGATCCAAACTTCCATCAGAATTTAGTTTAACTATATTATAGTAAGAGCTACAAGCTAGAATTTTTCCATCGGGCTGTAAATAAAGTGGTAGCCAACTTATAAAAGTGCCTAACCCACTATTGAAAGTAGTATCTAAGGTTCCGTCTGCTTTTATTCTTACTAAACCCTTTACCGTAACTCCATTATATGAACTAAAATCACCACCCACCAAAATTTTACCGTCTGGTTGTAATTTCAAAACGTGAACTCTTAATGATGAGGAATCTGTTTTTGAAATGAATGTCGTATCCTGCGTTCCATCTGAATTAAGAAGTATTACAGAAGCTTGATTGTTGTAAGTTCCGCCAATTAAAAACTTTCCATTAGGCAGCAAAATTATATCATAAACAGTAAAATATTGCATATTTGTGTTAAAGGAATAGTCTACGCTTCCATCGACATTTAAACGTATAAGTTTTGAAGGGTACGTTTCCGAAACTGTCAATATTTTCCCATCTGGTTGGACAAGTACTTTTTTGATATAGCCAAAATCAGAAGGGTTTGGCGCAAATGTTGGGTCTAAGTTTTCATCCGCATTCAGACGGGCAATTTTTTTTCTGACGACTCCGTTAGGAAAAATGTAATCTTGTTGTCCAAAAACTATAATCTTTCCATCTGACTGAAAGACACTGTTGTAGGAAACTTTAGAATATTTAGGATCGCTTTGCGACGGACCTAATATGTAAGATGAATCTACACTGCCATCCTCAAACAATTGATAAGAGGAGTTTGGGATGCCATTATATGAAAAATAATCGCCCATTATTAGGATTTTTTTATTTGGCCGCAAAGCCATATTTTGTATATCACTGTCTGCTCCAGTCTGTGGATTGAATGTTTTATCTAATTTTCCATCTTTGTCAACAAGTGCTATATTATTTTCAGTAGTTCCGTTATAATTATGAAAAAATCCTCCAATCATTATTTTATTATCAGAAGTTAATACCATTGTTCCAAAATTGTGATCATAATTATAAAAGATATTGTAATCTTCATTTCCTATTTCAAAAGTATTATCTAAACTGCCATCAGCATTCAGACGATAAAAGTTAGCACTACTAGGAGTACCATAGAGATCATTTCCTTTACTGACATATATTTTCCCATCAGATTGTGGAAATACTGAAGTAAAAATACGATATTCATTAGCAAAGGTAGCAAAGGTATTATCCAAACTGCCATCAGCATTAAGCCTAATTAATCTTTGTCCTGTAGATGTTTCGTTATATTTTGAAAAATCTCCGCAAACTAGTATTTTACCACTGATATCTATTGCAACTGAGTAAACTGCCTTTCCATCAAATCCTGTCCCTACAACAAATGATGTATCCAGACTGCCGTCAGTGTTCAAACGTGCAATTCTATTTCGTGACACATTATTATATGAAGTAAATTCGCCACCAATTAATATTTTGCCGTCTGTTTGAACTGCAATTGTATTAACTCTATAATCAGTTCTTGCATTAGCTTGAAAAGTAGAATCCAAACTTCCATCCGGATTCAGACGAACAATATTTTTTGAAAATTGATTATAGATGCTGAATAATCC
>JAEXJU010000061.1 GCA_023448955.1 Bacteroidota bacterium | reverse complement strand
TTTTTTGCAGCTCGGTAAGAACCCGCTTCGCTCACGAAAGCACCTGTCGCCATCTCTGCCAACTTCTTACGAATCGCTCCAAACGTATTGATAGAAACGCCAAACTGTTTTCTCTCCGTAGAGTAAGTCAAAGAATAATTCAGGATTCTTCTTTGGGCATCCAGACAAGCTGCTGCTAATTTGATTCGGCCAACGTTCAGAGCGTTCAATGCGATTTTGAAACCGTTGTTTCTTTCGCCCAAAAGATTCTCCACAGGGATTTTCATATCATTGAAGAAAACCTGACGCGTAGAAGACGCTCGGATTCCCAATTTGTGTTCCTCCTCTCCGAAAGTCAGACTTTCAGGATTTTCCAATTCCGAACGATTGATAACGAATCCTGTAATGTTTTTGTCATCATCAATCTTGGCAAACAAAGTGAAAGTATCTGCAAATCCTGCATTGGAAATCCACATTTTTTGTCCGTTGATGATGTAATGTTTTCCATCCTCTGACAATTTTGCTCTCGTTTTTCCACTGTTGGCATCAGAACCTGCATCCGGTTCAGTTAAGCAATAAGCTCCGAATTTAGTTCCAGCCGCCAAGTCCGGTAGATATTTTTGTTTTTGTTCCTCGGTTCCGTAAAGCAGGATAGGAAGCGTTCCGATTCCGGTATGCGCACCGTAAGCCGTTGCCAATGAACCTGTAGAACCGGAAAGGTAATCGCACGCCAGCATTGTGGTAACGAATCCCATTCCCAAACCACCATAAGCTTCCGGAACTGCGATTCCCAAAAATCCCATTTCCCCGATTTTACGCATTACTTCTTCCGTGTAAGCGTAATCTTTTTTCTCGAAGCGTTCTTTGTTCGGAACAACTTCTTTATCTATGAATTCCTTTGCAGAATCACGAAGCATTTTTTGTTCTTCGGACAATTCTTCGATAGAAAATATTTCGTTTGCAGTAATTTCCTTTACCAGGAATTCGCCGCCGTCTAATGTTTTAGTTTCTGTTGACATAATATTTTATTTTTTTAGATTAAAGAATAAAGAGAAAAGAATAAAGACTTACAAACTCAGTGTTTTTTGAAAGCCGGAAATCATTCTCTGTAATTCGGTGATTTTATTTTCAATTAATTCAAATTTCGATTGTTCAATAAAATTTCTCCTTGAGGATATAATTATTTGAGTTTGTAATTCATAAAGAGAGCCTAAACTTATTTCTAAAAATCGATTAAAATCCTTTTGTGAAGTTCTGCTTGAACCTTCAGCAATATTAGAAGCGACGGAAACTGTACATCTTCTGATCTGAGATTTTAAACCGAATTCTTCATTCTTAGGAAAACTTTCAGTAATCGCATAAATTTCATCAGCTAATTCTATGGATAATTTCCAAATATTCAGATTCTTAAAATTATGCTTCATTATGAAAAGTCTTTTCTCTTTATTCTTTTTTCTCCTTGTCTACAATAACTCAAACACACTCGCAGCACCCTGACCTGTTCCAACGCACATTGTCACAACGCCGTATTTGCTGTTTCTGCGTTTCATTTCGTCAAGAAGTTGAACGGTTAATTTGGTTCCTGTACAGCCAAGTGGATGACCTAATGCAATTGCTCCTCCGTTTACGTTGACGATTTCAGGATTGATGTTCAATTCTCTCAAGATGGCGACGGATTGAGAAGCAAAAGCTTCGTTCAGTTCAAACAAATCGATGTCCGATTGTTTAAGTCCAGCCTGTTCCAACGCTTTCGGAATGGCATACATTGGTCCAATTCCCATAATTCTTGGTGGAACACCGACAGTAGAATAGGAGAGAAGTCTCGCCACCGGAGTCAGGTTTAATTCTTTCACCATTCTTTCCGACATCACCATTGTGAAAGCGGCGCCGTCAGATGTTTGTGAAGAATTACCAGCCGTTACAGAACCATTGGCTGCAAAAACAGGACGCAGTTTTGCCAAAGCTTCAATTGATGTATCAGCTCTTGGACCTTCGTCTTGTTTAAATGCATATTCTTTGGTCTGAATTTTTTCCTTATCGTCAAGGAAATTATATTTCACATCAATCGGAACAATCTGATTCTCAAATTTTCCTTCTTGGATGGCTTTCATTGCCTTCTGATGAGAGTTATAAGCAAACTGGTCTTGTTCCTCACGGCTTACTTTGAATTCGTTGGCAACCGCCTCCGCTGTCAATCCCATTCCCCAATAATAATCGGGATTTGATTTGGCTAAATCCGTATCCGGAATTGGTTTGTAACCGCCCATTGGAATGTAAGACATACTTTCCGCACCACCAGCGATGATACATTCTGCCATTCCTGCTTTGATTTTCGCTGCCGCAATCGCAATCGATTCTGACCCTGATGCACAATATCTGTTCACTGTCACACCCGGAACTTTGTCGGTGTCTAATCCCATCAATGAAATGAGTCTTGCGACATTAAGTCCTTGCTCTGCTTCCGGCATTGCACAACCGACTATCAAATCGTCGATGCGAGCCGGGTCAAGATTTGGAACATCTTTCATCAGACGTTCTATTACAGTTGCCGCCATATCATCCGGACGTGTAAAACGCAAAGACCCTTTCGGCGCTTTACCAACTGCTGTTCTGTATCCTGTTACTATATATGCTTCCATATTTTTGATTTTTGATTTTAATTTGTCTCGTAGAGGTTTTCTGTTAATAGCGATGATTTTATTTTAGCGGAGCTCCGTAGGAGCGACCTGATAATTTTTATTCAATCCATTCGAATAAATATTTAGAATCATATTCGATTTCGAATTTTTCTAAAAAATCCAAATATTCGTTTTTGAAAGATTTGTTCTTATGATGTTCTTCTTGGTTTAAGATATATTTCACTACAGCATCCACATTGCTTTTAGAATACGAAAAAGCTCCATAGCCTTCTTGCCAGTTAAACTTGCCAATAATCCAATTCTTGTCGTTGATGAATTTGGATGAACCAGCCTTAATATCCCTCACTAAATCTGATACTGAAATATTTGGATTCATACTTATCAGAATATGGACGTGGTCTGGCATTGCAAAAACAGCGAATGATTTTTGTCCTCTATTAGAAATTATACCTGTCATAAATTTATGCAGTTCTTCCCGATTCTCTTTTGGAATCAGATTTTGTCTTCCTTTTACAGCGAAAACAATCTGAACATAAATCTGTGTATAGGTATTTGCCATCTTTTTTTAATTATCAGGTCGCCTCTGCGAGGCTCTGTTTAACTATAATATAATTATCTATTAACAGGTCGCTCCTACGGAGCTTCCTAATTCCTCACCGGTTTTCCTGTTTTTAACATTCCACCGATTCTCTCAAGCGTTTTTCTTTCGCCGCAAAGTGAAAGGAACGCTTCTCTTTCCAAATCCAAAAGATATTGTTCAGAAACTTCTGTCTGCTCAGAAAGATTACCGCCAGTCATTACATAACCTATTTTGTTAGCGATTTTTCTGTCGTGTTCCGATGCATAACCGCCTGCAACCATTTGGTCAGTTCCGACATAGAACATTCCCATTGCTTCATTTCCAAGAACTTTGACTTTTTCTGGAACTGGTGGAGTATAACCTAATTCGTCCAGAACAATGGCCTGACGTTTGGCTTCTGCAATTTGTCGGTCCTTGTTTACAACAATGATGTCTTTATCGGTCAGAATTCCTATCTGCTTAGCTTCGTGCGCGGAAGTTGCCACTTTCGCGGTTGCAATATTCATAAAGTAATTTCGAAGATGATTGGTCTTCACATCGTCTGGTAGTGTTCCTTTAAGTGCTCTTAAAGCGAACTCTTTTGTTCCGCCACCACCAGGAATCAAACCAACGCCAACTTCTACAAGTCCAATATAAGTTTCTGCCGCAGCCACAATTTTGTCTGCGTGCATAGAGAATTCGCAACCACCACCAAGTGTCATTCCGAACGGAGCCGCAATAACTGGAATTGATGAATATCTCAGCTTCATAGAAGTCTGCTGGAACATCGCAATCGCCATATTCAGTTCGTACCAATCTTGTTCAACTGCCATCATCATTACCATTGCGAGATTTGCACCCACTGAGAAATTGTCAGCCTGATTTCCTATAACCAAACCTCTGTAATCTTTCTCAGCTATGTCGATGGATTTATTAAGACCTTCTAAAACGCCACCTCCAAGTGAATTCATTTTTGAACGGAATTCGAAGTTAAGGATGCCATCGCCAAGATCAATTAATGCAGATTCGGAATTCGACCAAATCGTTTTTTCTTTTCTGATATTATTTAGAATAATGAAAGCATCCTGACCAGGAATTGGCTCGTAAGTTTTTGTATTCTGATTGTAGAATAATTGTTTACCGTTTTCTAGTTTGTAGAAAGATTCGTTTCCTGAAGCCAACATTTCTTTTACCCAATCAGCAACTTTGTAACCTTCGCTTTCAACCAAATCAATTCCTTTCTGGACTCCAAGGAAATCCCAGTTTTCGAACGGTCCATATTTCCAAGCGTAGCCTGTTTTCATGGCATCATCGATAGAGTAGAATACATCCGTGATTTCCGGAACGCGCTGACAAACGTAAGCAAAAAGAGAAGCGTAATGTTTTCTAATCAACTCGCCGGCTTTAGTTTGGTCTTTCAACAAAATCGGTAAACGATTTTTTAGACTTCCGGCTTCTTTTGCTGCTGCAACGATAGGCAGTTTCGGTTGTTTTGTAGGTTCGTAACCCAATGTTTCATAATTCAAAACAAAACGGTTGACATTTCCGCCAGCATCTTTTTCTTTATAATAAAAACCTTTTTTTGCTTTATCGCCCAAGAATTTATTTTCAATCAGGAAATTCAGAGTTTTAGAATCTTTAAGCGCCTGAACCATTTCGTCTTCCTTTAAATTGGCCTGAAGTCCTCTCGTAACATTAAAAGCGGTGTCTAATCCAACCAAATCTCCCAATTTGAAAGTTCCGGTTTTTGGACGATTCAGCAAATCGCCTGTCAGTGAATCTGCTTCTTCAATAGTTAAACCGATTTCTTCCGTCAATTCCATAATTTTCGCCATAGAATAAACGCCAATTCTATTTCCTATAAAACCTGGTGTATCTTTACAAAGTACCGTAGTTTTTCCGAGGAATTTTTCGCCATAAGACATAAAGAAATCAATCACTGATTTATCCGTTTTCGGGCCTGGAATGACTTCAAATAATTTCAGATATCTTGGTGGATTGAAAAAATGTGTTCCACAGAAATGTTTTTGGAAATCTTCTGACCTTCCTTCCGACATCAAATGAATCGGAATACCTGATGTGTTAGAAGTAACTAAAGTTCCCGGTTTACGAAGTTTGTCCACTTTTTCAAACATTGATTGTTTGATGTCCAATCGCTCTACAATCACTTCAATTACCCAATCCGAATTTTTGATTTTTTCCAGATCATCTTCGAAGTTTCCAACAGTGATTCTAGAAGCAAAAGATTTGTCATAGATTGGCGAAGGATTACTTTTCAAAGCATTGTTAAGATGACCCTGCGCAACGCTATTCCTCGTTTTTTTGTCGGTACCTTCCGAATCTTTCGCAGGCATATCCAACATCAAAACCTGAATGCCGTTTCCTGCCAAATGGCAGGCAATGCCTGAACCCATAACGCCGGAACCAAGAACGGTAACGTGTTTTATTTTTCTGTTCATTTATATGAGATTTATTTATTGTTTTCTTTTATTCTGTTTTCATCACAAAGGCAGAAAATTTTTAAGAATTTAATCTGTTTTAAGTCGTAAATAATCGAAGATGATGTATTTTTTTACGACTTACGAGCTTTTCAATATTATTTTTTTTGTGACTTTGCGATGCAAACTATTTTCGATTATTAAGCTCGTTTGCAATCTTCAGTATGTCTGTCATCACTTCTTTGAAAATTTCAAACTTCTCCGGTGCGATTTTTTCCAAAACTTTTTTGTTGAAATTGAGTACCACCTCTTTAGACAGATTTCTGGAATTCAGTCCTTTTTCTGTGAGTTTAATAATGACTTCTCTTTTGTCCGTACTCGTTTTTTCCTTATATATATAACCATTGTCTTCCAAAAGCTTGATGATTCTGGTGAGAGAAGTGGGTTCAATGGCCATTTTAGGACCAAGATTTGTACTTCTTGTTCCTTCCTTAGGATCAATCTTTAATAATGTAAGTGCTTGAACAGCAGTTGAGTTATATAGTGACGCCTGATCCGAATACATCTTGGAAACAGCCAGCCAGGCCGACTTGAGCATCAGGTCAACACTTTCAACTTTTTCAGTTGTCTTCTTTTCCATAAACAATTAATTATAGCGTTCTATACAAATATAAAAAAAATACTATGCATGCATAGTATTTTTATGTTATCATATTTAAAAGGTTGATTTATAATATTTTAAATATTATGCAAATCACATCAAATAAAATACCTGAAAAAGCATTTAGTTCTTATTACCAATGTTTGTAAGCTTTTCCAGAGAATGTTTAATTTCTGTAAAATTGTGACATTTGTCATAAAATTTATCCGAATTAACATCCCAAAAATCATTTCTAAACGTCAATTTGATTTTACTAAGATCATTTTCGAAATTTTTTTGTAGAAATGAAAACATCATTTCCTTTTGGATTTCCGGAGCAAGAATTTCCGGAGTATAAAAGTTGGGGTTGAATTTTAATAACTTTGGTGTGATTAATTCTGGATTATTAAGAATGATTTCTTCTGAAATTCCGCTGATAAGTCTTTTATCTTTAAT
>JAEXJU010000025.1 GCA_023448955.1 Bacteroidota bacterium | reverse complement strand
ATGAGCCTGTAACAGATCCCGCCTTTTCAATATCAAGAACGCCACTATCTTCCCAAATATCATTTGGAAAAAACAAATGTTTTATTTCTCCAACAACGAGAAGTGTATTATTAGTTTTCACAGAGATAATTTCTTGTAGCTCCAAACCAATCTGAATATTAGATTCCGATACAAATGGCGCAGGAAAATTATTCTTGTATTCCGGCGTTAAACCTGTGGCTACAAATTCAGATTCATCTCTTTTATATCTTGCAGAAGTCTGATGCGCTTGTTCAAAAATATTTATATTGACATGATTGATTGTGTAATAAGACGTTTGTCTGATATTTTCAATAGTATGTTTTTCAACAGAATCGGGACGAGAGATAAATCCCATCAAAGGAGGGTTCGCTCCGATATGCACAACGGAATTAAATATGGCCAAATTGGTTTGCCCCTGATTATTTATCGTTCCAATGAGATTTAGACTTTTAAACCCGCTTAATGAATTGATGAGCGCTATTCTTTTTCTATCTTCCAAAGTTCCAATCTGGTAATTATCTAAATGCATTAACATTAAGTTTAAAATTAAAGGCTATTTTATTTTATAATTTCATTTCTGAAAACTATTATTTTTTCCAATAAAGTAAAAAAAACTCTGAAAAAATTCAGAGCTTTTTTGTTATTAGCGACCCGATGCCTGCATTGGATTGACTTTGCCATTTGATGCGCCTCTTGCAGCTTCTTTTTGTTTCTGTTTGAAAACCTGAAACTTACTCGCTGCCGGATCTGTAGAAGATGCTGCCCACAAGTTATTAGACGTATCGATATCCGCTGTTTCTCTCATTGGATCAAGCTGCACAGACTTTAATTTCTTTTCGAAATAATAAGTTTTGGAAGCTTTCTGCTCATTCATTCTCCAGATCTGAACGCTCACTTTGTCTTTCAGCTTTGTTCCATCTTCGAAGGTAAACTCTAGAATAATTGGCATTACCAATCCGCCTTTATTAGAGAAATCGATTTGATAAGCTGTTACATTATTTTCTTTGCGGATGTCACTTTTTTCAACTTTATCAAAATTTTCATTAACTGTTGTATAAGTTTTAGAGACATCTACCTTTTCCTGTCCACGGTCATATCTGTAATAGAAATCCTGAACATCTTTATCGGAATCAGCATAGAATTTAATGTTTTTATCTTCTCTGTTTCTGATTTTTGAAATATCATCAAAATCGTTCAGTGCAGGTTTATCAACATTATATTTTACAGTTTCGGACTTTGGAATCGCATCAAAATCCGGTGTTGCAACCGTTACTTTATCTATAGCGATATCCACAGGATCTGTTCCATAGAACCAACCTCTCCAGAACCAGTCCAGATCTTCGCCGCTGGCATCTTCCATTGTTCTGAAAAAATCTGCCGGTTCAGGATGGCGGAAAGCCCATCTTTTTGCATAGGTTTTAAAGGCTTTATCAAACAGCTCTCTTCCCATAATGGTTTCACGGAGAATATTAAGTCCGGTTGCCGGCTTAGAATAGGCATTGGGTCCGAATCTTGCAATGTTTTCGGAATTAGACATTATAGGTTCCAGCTCATCTTTTGGAAGTTTCATGTAATCAACGATTGTCCAGGCCGGTCCTCTTTTGGAAGGAAATTTATTGTCCCATTTTTCTTCGGTAAGATATTCTACAAATGTGTTCAGTCCTTCATCCATCCAGCTCCATTGCCTTTCATCAGAATTGATAATCATCGGGAAGAAATTGTGTCCTACTTCGTGAATAATCACACCCAGCATTCCATTTTTAATTGCTTCCGAGTATGTTCCGTCTTTTTCCGTTCTTCCATAGTTAAAACAGATCATCGGATATTCCATTCCGTTGGCTGCTTCTACAGATTGAGCTACCGGATACGGATAAGGAATCGTAAATTCCGAATAAGTTTTGATGGTATGCGCAACGGCTTTTGTAGAAAATTTTCTGTAAAGTCCGTAAGCTTCTTTGCCATAGAAACTCATTGCCATTACCTTATTGTTATTTTCTGGAATAGTAACCCGCATTCCGTCCCACACGAATTTTCTGGAAGATGTCCAGGCAAAATCTCTTACATCATTAGCTTCGAAAATCCAGGTTTTTCTCTCCTTGGATTTATTTTTTTCTGCATTTTTGGCTTCATCCAAAGTAACAATTTCTACTGGTTCATCAGAAATTTCTGCTTTTTTGTATCTTGAAAACTGATCTGCCGATAAAACCTGATTGTAGTTTTTACACTCTCCTGTTCCGCCAACTATGTGATCTGCTGGAACATTGATTTTCACTTTATAATTTCCGAAAACCAAAGCAAACTCGCCTCTTCCTGTAAACTGATGATTTTGCCATCCGTGGAAATCACTATAAACGCACATTCTTGGAAACCATTGTGTTATGGTGTAAAGATCATTACCATCTTCCGGAAAATTTTCATAGCCACCTCTTCCACCTTTTTCGATACGGTTTGGGATATTATAATTCCAATTGATCTTAAATACGAACTTATCTCCTTTTTTTAAAGCTTTAGGAAGATCGATACGCATCATCGTCTTATTTACCACATACCTCAAAGCATTGCCGGATGCATCAGTTACTTTTTCCAGATTTACGCCATATCCGTTATCTTTAACGGGAACTTCAGACGGTCTCAGCTTTTCAACAACAGAAAATTTACCCAATGTAGATGAAAAAGGATAATCTGCATTTTTAAAAGAAGATTGCTGGTTTTCATCCAGTTGTAGCCAGATATAGTCTAAATCATCCGGAGAATTATTGTAGTAAGTAACGGTTTCAGAACCTTTCAGATTTCTTTTATCTTCATCCAGATAAGCTTCTATATCATAATCTGCGCGTTGTTGCCAGTAAGATTGTCCTGGCGATCCAGAAGCGGTTCTGTAAACATTTGGAGTCGGAAGTATGGTTCCAAGTTGTTCAAATTTATTTCCGTGGTTACTTCCCGGATTATTCTGGATATTCTGTGCAGAAAGTATTGCCGAGCAGAATAAAAGTCCTAAAACCTTTGCGTTCATTCTTTCAGAAAATTTATTAATATTTATTTACTAGTAATCAAATGTAAGAAATTGTTACGAAAAATTAGATAAAATGCACATCAGAAAGGCCATCTTTCTAAAGTCATCTTGAGAGAAAGTGCAAAAACAGCCGAAGAAATGAAAAGTATCCAATCCTTTCTGTTCACTCTAAAAAGTTTCAACAAAAAGAAAAGAACAACTAAAATCACAATAACCAGAACGATCTGACCGAGTTCCAGGCCGATGTTAAACCCAAGCAAAGGAATAAACAGACTCTGCTCTTTTGCAATCATCATCCTGGCTGTATTGGCAAAGCCCATTCCGTGTATGAGCCCAAAAATTAGCGCCAGGTAATAATTTACCTTCATCAGATTCTTCTGCTTGCCTTTCATCAGAATATTATCTAAAGCAGTAATGACAATGGTGAGCGGAATCAGAAACTCGACCCACTTGCTGGGAACTCTCAGAATATCTAGCGAACTGAGCGCCAATGTGATAGAATGTCCTATTGTGAAAGCAGTTACCAGAATCAGAATTTTTTTGAAATCATTGTAAGCATAAACGGCAATCAGCGCCAGAATAAACAGCTGATGATCCAGAGCATCCAGCGAAATGATATGTTCCCAGCCAAGTTTCAGATAAAAAATAAAATCCTGCATTTTGTCATTATTTAAAAGGTTTACGAAAATAATGATTAATTTCGAGTTCAAAATATTTCAGATGAAGAGATTTGCTTCAGTTTTAGTCTTGTTTTCGTTGATTTTATCATTGCTGTCATTCAGATTTCATCCGTATCACGTTGGATCTATGGAATTTAATTACAATCAGAAATCTTCAACTTTCGAGATCACAGGCAGATTTTTTATGGATGATTTAGAAAACGCTGTCAATAAAAAATATGGAAAAAACCTGCACTTTTTGGACAAAAAATCCGAAAAAGAAATGCAGCAGATTCTTAAAAATTATGCTTCAGAATATCTTAAACTGAAAGTCAATAATCAATTAACAAAAGTGAATTTTATTGGTTTTGAGGAAGATAAAGAAAGTGTCGATCTTTTTCTGGAGTCCGAACCAGTCACTAATCCAAAGAAAATAGAAACAGCAGTAAGCTTTCTTTACAATATTTTTGATGACCAGATGAACATCATCCATATCACTATAAATGGCAACAGGAAAAGTGAAAAGCTCACTTTCCCAGATCGTTACCTCTATCAGCAGTTTTAAAAATCTAATTTTATACTTTTGTAAGGATTAGTTATGAAAAAAATTATTCTGATAGAAGATGAATCCAGTGTGGTTTCCTTCATAAAAAAAGGATTGCAGGAACTGGAGTTTGATGTTTCTGTAGCCTTCGATGGCACTACGGGAATCAGGCTTGTGGACCAAAATGATTTCGACCTTATCATCCTGGATATTATGCTGCCAGACACCAACGGATTGGAAGTCTGCAAAGAAATCCGCAAAAAAAACAAAACGGTTCCGATACTTTTCTTAACCGCTCTGGATTCTTCGGAAAACATAGTTTTAGGTTTGGAAAGCGGTGGCGATGATTACCTTGTGAAACCTTTCAAATTTATAGAATTGGTAGCCAGAATAAAATCCCTGCTTAGAAGAAGCGGACATAGCAGCGAAACAGATAACACCGATACAGACCATACAGATACTTATCATTTTTCTGATCTTACAGTGAATGATTATACCAAAAAAGTGACGCGCGGCGGCGCAGAAATATCGCTCACATCTACTGAGTATAAACTTCTGCTCTATTTTCTGAATAATCCGGAAAAGGTAATTTCCAGAGCAGAAATTCTGGAAGCTGTCTGGGGTGTGAATTACGAACTCGGCACCAATGTTGTGGATGTTTATGTCAATTATCTCAGAAAAAAAATGGACAATTCCGATGACAGCAAACTGATACACACTGTAATAGGAATGGGTTATGTTCTGAAAAAACCGTGATCGTGTTGCTAAAAAGAAGCCCTACCAATCAAACTAAAACTATGCTTCTGCTGATGCTGGATTTCACCGTCGTCATTCTGTTATTTAGCGGATTGCTATATTTTACCATTGTTAATTTTTCCCATCAGCGGTTTTATGAACTTTTGAAAATCCGGGCAGCAACTATTGTACAGATTGAAAAGAG
>JAEXJU010000163.1 GCA_023448955.1 Bacteroidota bacterium | reverse complement strand
GTTATCCGTGAGACCATTGGGAAAGACTTGCCGGAAGGTTTCCAGACTTCGGAATTCCTTCAGGAAAAAGGTTTTGTGGATTTCATTGTAAGAAGAACTGAAATCAAAGAGCAAGTTTCAAGAGCGGTTAAGCTTTTGATCCACGAATTCCATTAATCCAACAAAAAATAATACAGCACTCTCTCAACTTTGAGAGAGTTTTTTTATGAGATTCATAGGCCTATTTTTCAGAGCATTAAAATCATTGACTTTCAAAAAACTATTTAAAGTTTTTTCGATTGGGTTGATGCATCCTTTGTTTGCGTTCTTATATACTTACGCCAGTTTTAAAGCCTTTGTCAAAGCCAAAGAACTGTATCCGAAAACCAATTCTAATAGTGGTAAAGGTAATGCATTCCGCCATTCATATTGGTGCTGCCTGATTATGATGTATTTCTGCAAAGTCTCATCGCCGGAGAAATCCCTTATATGGTGTAAAAAACTGACCGATATGCACGAAGAATTATTCCCCAATGATCCGTTAGAAACCAAAATGGATCTTCATAATAATAATGTAGGAATGGATTATTTTATGAGTATGGTTCCGGGAATCCACCGCCAGTTTTTTGAAAGTAGTTTTTTCATAAAAGAATTACAGAAAAGAACAGAAAATGCAGTACTGATAAAATCTGTAGAAGAGGAAGTGGAACCAGCTCAATTAATATATCTGGAATAGTATTTTTTTGGTTTTTCACTATTTCGATTGTCATTTTTCTTACATTTACTAAAATTAATTCCAGAAAATGGTTCTAAGCAGGATTTGGTCAGCATTTATTATTATTGCGATTGCAGTTGCATCTGTTAAATATTTCAGTTCAGAGAATTACAATCAGATTTTCAATGATATGGTTGTAGGAAAAGGTGGCGACACCGTTCAGATTGCTCAAAAACCATTGGCTCAAATTTCTCCGGATATTCAGAAATCATTATTAAAAAAACCAGAGTTCGAAGATGGCCGCATCCATTACAAAATGGATTCCTTGCAAAATGTGAAAACCTACAGAGTTGCCCAAACCGATGGCGTTATCGGAACCAGCGAAACGGCGGTTAATATCTGCCTGAAACTCATTGGAATTATGGCTTTGTTTATGGGTTTTATGAGCATTGCCGAAAAAGCGGGCGGTATTAATTTCCTCAGCAGACTGATTCAGCCATTTTTCTCAAAATTATTTCCTGAAATTCCGAAAAATCATCCGTCTTTCGGGCATATGATGCTGAATTTCAGTGCTAATCTTCTCGGTCTTGATAATGCTGCGACGCCTTTCGGACTCAAAGCAATGGAAAGTCTCCAAACTTTGAATCCCGATAAAGATAAAGCCAGCAACGCCCAAATTATGTTTCTCTGTCTGCACGCCAGTGGATTAACATTAATTCCCGTTTCCATCATTGCGATTCGTTCATCGATGGGTTCGGAAACACCAACCGACATTTTTCTGCCTTGTATGATTGCAACATTTTGCGCAACTCTCGCAGCGATGATAATTGTTTCTATCAGACAAAAAATCAATCTTTTTCAGCCAATCGTTCTGGCTTACGTTGGCGGAATTTCAGCCATTATTGCTTTGTTGGTCATTTATTTGGTTCAGCTGAATAAAGAAGAGTTGGATTCTTTCAGTAAAGTGATGAGTAATGGCATTATTTTATTGATTTTTCTTGCCATAGTTCTGGGTGGAGTTTATAAAAAAATTAATATTTTCGATGCGTTTATAGAAGGCGCAAAAGAAGGATTCACGGTTTGTGTCAAGATTATTCCGTACTTGGTTGGGATGCTTATAGCAATTTCATTACTCAGAACAAGTGGCGTTTTTGATGTCATTATTGATGGAATGAAATGGATAGCCAGCGCATCCAATCTGGACACCAGATTTGTAGATGGATTACCAACCGCTTTGATAAAGCCTTTGTCTGGTTCCGGTGCACGCGGAATGATGGTAGATACAATGAAAACTTTTGGAGCAGACAGTTTTCCGGGGAAATTGTCCGCCATTTTGCAAGGAAGTTCTGATACAACATTTTATGTCATCGCCGTTTATTTCGGTTCAGTTGGAATCAAAAATACGAGATACACCGTTGGTTCGATGCTTTTGGCTGATTTGGTTGGTGTGATTACAGCGATTGTTTTGGCGTATTTGTTTTTTGGATAGTTGAGTTGCAAGATGCAAGGTTAAGGTTGCAAGATGTGAGATTCGATTTTTAGTTTATTGCTCATTATTATTGTATTAGTTATCTTTAATAAAAAAACCAAATGAGCTATTTGAAATTAGATATTTACACCATTTCTTTTGAACTATTTATAACCACACATCGGTTGACATTTAAACTTCCAAAACACGAGCTGTACGAATTGGGAAGCCAAATTAGAAGGGCCGCCGATTCAGTTAATTCAAATATTGTAGAAGGCTATGGAAGAAGAGTTTACAAGGCAGATTACTTGAGATTTTTGACAATATCCCACGGAAGTTGTGATGAGACAACCAATCACCTAAGAAAAGTAATAATTTTGTATCCCAAATTTTCATCTGAATTCAATGAAGTCCTGGAAAAATATTTATTGTTGGGAGGAAAAATTCACAATTATATAGAATATGTTAAGAATAATTGGCGCACCTAAAAACCTGCAACTCGCAACTTGCACTTAAAAATATGATCCAAGATAAAGATTTTACACTAAGATTAATAAGGCAATTATCTCAGGCTTTAGAAAAACTATTGCTTGGAAAACCTGAGGAAAGCCTGATGCAGAAAGAATTGGACTTCGATTCTTTGATGAAGGATATTTTTAAAATAAGCTTCGCAGAATTAGCTTCGAAATCAACAGAGGAAATTATCGGAACTGTGAAAGAAAGAGAGTCCAAAGACCATGCAGATTATTACGAGATGCTGGGCAATGTGTTTATGTTTCATTATAGAACAGAAGGAAAACTCGATTTTGCGGATAAAGCCAAAACTTTTTACGAACTATATCTGCAGACCAGCGGGATTTTTGCATTGCCAATTATTAACAGAATTAATGAACTAAAATCGGAATTAAGATAAATTAAACTAATGTATTAGTCAGCTTGGTGCAAAATTTAATCTTTTATTTGTAATTTTGGCGGGCTATCGATAGAGCAATATGATTTTTAAAACAAAGAAAGACAAGAAGTACACTTACCTGGAAGCAGGAGAAGGCCATCCAATGGTGCTTTTGCACGGATTAATGGGTGGTTTGAGCAACTTCGAGAGGATGATCAATTTTTTTTCGGACAAAGGATATCAGGTCTTTGTGCCGCAGTTGCCTATTTATGATTTGCCGATTCTGAATACCAATCTGACATCCATATCAAAATTTGTTGCCAAATTTATTACAGATGTCATTGGAAAACCAGTCACAATTGTTGGGAATTCTATGGGCGGACACATCGGTTTGATTCTGGTAACTTCCCGTCCGGAATTGGTCAGAAACCTTGTGTTAACCGGAAGTTCTGGTTTGTATGAGAGAACGTTTGGTGACAGTTTTCCAAGAAAAAGCGATAAAGAATATATCAAAAAGAAAACTCAGGATGTTTTTTATGATCCTGCTGTGGCTACAGATGAATTGGTAGATGAGGTTTTTGCGGTAGTCAATGACAGGATGAAAGGCATCAAAACGGTGATGCTCGCCAGAAGTGCCATCAAACATAATATGCTGAATGACCTTCCGAAAATCACTTGTCCAACTTGCATCATCTGGGGAAAACAAGATAACGTGACGCCACCGGAAGTGGCAGAAGATATGCACAAATTTATCCCCAATTCCTCACTTTATTGGTTAGACCAATGCGGACATGCGGCTATGATGGAAAAGCCTGATGAGTTCAACGAGATTCTTTACAATTGGCTGAAAAAAGTGATGTAAGTAAAATCAAACAAAATAAATATAAACCATTAAGAATTTGATTTCTAGTAATATAAATTGAGTTTTTAATGGTTTTTTAAATATAAAAATTATGCAGATCAAAACTTCGGAGTTTGTAAAAAGTAGTCAAAAATGGCAAGAATGTCCTGAACCTACACTTCCGGAATATGCTTTCATAGGACGTTCCAATGTGGGAAAATCATCGCTCATCAATGCAATGATGGGAAGAAAAGATCTGGCAAAAACATCTGGAACACCCGGAAAAACTCAGCTTATCAATCATTTTTTGGTCAATGAAAACTGGTATCTTACAGATTTGCCAGGTTATGGATATGCAAAAGTTTCCAAAAGCCTGAGGAAAGATTTTGAAAAACTGATTACCAATTATATTCTGAACAGGAAAAATCTTGTTAATCTTTTTGTCCTCATCGACATCCGTCACACACCGCAAAAAATTGATATTGAATTCATAGAATGGTGTGGTGAAAATGGAATTCCGTTTTCCATCGTTTTTACCAAACTGGACAAAATGAAGCCAAATGCTGCCAAGGAAAACGTAGAAAAGTACAAAGTAGAACTTCTGAAAAGTTGGGATAGTCTTCCGGAAATCTATGTCACATCTGCTGAAAAAAAGGAAGGGACAGAAGAAATTCTGAAATTCATCGGTAAAACCAATGATTTTTTAACTAAAAATAAAGTAGACTTTAATGGATAATTTGGTCTGGAAAATAAAAACATTCGATGAGATTACCACACAGGAACTTTATTCGGTAATCAAAGCCAGGATTGATGTCTTTGTAGTAGAACAAGATTGTCCATATCCTGATTTGGATGACTATGACCAAAAGGCGGTTCATCTCTGGGCAGAAAACGAAGGTGAAGTTTTGGCTTATTGCCGCATATTTGATAAAGGAATAAAATATCAGGAAACCTCCATCGGCAGAGTTATCACGACAGAAAAAGGTAGAGGGAAAGGTCTTGGCAAACAATTGATCAAGTACGCTTTAGAAGTTATTGAAAACCGTTTGCACCAAACAGAGGTGAGGATTTCTGCTCAGGATTATTTGCTGAGATTCTACTCGGGTTTTGGATTTGTAGATACAGGTAAAAAATATCTGGAAGATAACATCCCGCACACGGAGATGTTCAGAAAATAAAAGATCGCTGAATGCGGGTTCAGCGATCTTTTGAAAACGAATGTATTCTTTTATTTGATCTTTACGGTTACTAATCTGGGACAAAATTATACCCATATTTTTACATTTCCTTACGGGAAACCGTAAAATAGAAAAAAAAATTATTTTTTTAAATTATTCCTAAATCTTTACAACTCGCTATCAGTTGTTCATTATTTTTAACACCCATTGCTATTTTCATTGTACTTATTCTTTTTTCCACGCTGCTTAGGCTGTTTGGGTTTATGTTCCGTTGCTGGAGAATCTGCGGAATATTTTTCTGAAGTATGCCTTCTGATAGTAGCGTAAGAAGAATAATGTCATAATTACTAAACTCCAATGTATTTACTTTTTTTACAGGCAGCTTTAAATTGTGCGAGATATAGGTGTGATTATTATAAACCAGTTCAATGGCTTTTTTCAATTCCCGGCTGTCTGACCTTGCTTTTCTGACAAATGCATTGATTTTTAATTCGCTGAATAATAGATCTATAACGCCTAATCTGTGCTCGCCGGAAAAAACGATAACTTTGATGTCCGGATCTTCGTCTCTGCAACATTTTATAAGTTCTTTTCCGTCTTTTAAGAGTTGTTTTCTTCCATCTTCCTCAAAGGAAAGATCTGTGATCAGAAGTTCATAAGGCAACTGTTTTTCCACAGATTTCTTGAGATGAGAGTACGCATCATCACAGTAATAAAAATAATCTGCAACAGTTATATCCATTTGTTTTACAATATTCTGTACCGAAAAATTACTGCTTTCGTGGTCTTCGGCAATTAATACTTTTTTGAACATCACCTTTTGTGTTTTATTAATAACTTCAAGCCTTGCGAATTATTGTCAATATCCATTTCAGCGTTTATTTTTCTAAGCCGGGATCTCATATTTGCAAAACCATTTTTTTCCGCTTTGTTTTCTGAAATTCCAATTCCATTGTCGGAATAACTTATTTCATTAAACGTATCATTTTTATTAAATCTGATGATAACTTGGCTCGCATCGCTGTGTTTTTTCATATTTACCAAAAGTTCCCGAATCACCTGAAACAGCTCCTCGCAAGCATCTGCAGAAATGTCTTCCCAAAACGTACTATCATTTCCAATGATAATAATTCTTGTTTCATCATTATCAAAAGATCCTATCAAACCAGATATTTTTTTGTAGAATTCAATATCCTGATGATCTTCGTAAGAAAGATCCCTGGATTTCTCATACATTATTTCCAATTTATCCAGTATTTTTTCTTTAGGAATATCGTTTTGATTTTCAATGGTTGAGATGACCTCGTATAGCCCGTTCGCTACCACATCGTGCACTTTTTTTGAGAAATCCAAACGCTGTTCCTGAAGCTTATTCTCGGCTTCCAGAATCAGCCTTCTACGTCTTCTTCGCACCCACATAAATCCAGCGCTTCCCGCACAAACAAAAATAACGATCAAAAGCCAGATCATTAGTTTTTGTTTTTCCATTTTAAATTTTTGCAAGACTTTTTCTTTTTGCAAAATCAGATTTTCCGATTTGGTTTTCTCACTTTCAAACCGAATTAAAGCAAATTGATTTTTAGCCTTGTTCTGGGCCAGAAAAACACTATCCTGAAGTGTAACATATCGATCAAAATACTCTTGGTTTTCCTTGCCGTCCGTTATTTTTATAAGTATCTGGAGTGCCTCCAGTTCATCTGCAGGATATTTGAGCTTCTTTGATAAGTCCAGCATTTTATTAACATAATATCTGGAAGAATCTGTTTGTTTATGAAGGTAATAAGCAGAAAGATAGCTGTATGCTGCGTCTATGGTCCAGTCATCTCCAGCTTTTCGGCTTAGCTTCTCAGCTGTAATATAATTGCCAACAGGTTTGTAATTAGAATTCTGATACCATTTGGATCTAGAATAATTAATCAGAATTTTTGGATAGAATTCACTTTGGGAACCAAGGCTGTCAAGGAGTTTTTTATAGATAAAAACAGCTTTGTCGTATCTTTTCTGATTGTGATATACAATTGCAATATTATTGGCGGTCATTATTTTATCTATAGGATCACTGGTAAATAATAATGCCTTGTTATAGAATCTTTTAGCATCGTCGTAGTTTTTTAGATTATAAGATGTAACGCCCAGATTATTGTAATTACTGAATATGAAGGAATGATGTGAAGTATCCTTTTCTTTCAAGAGTTTGAAAGCGGAAAGGCTAGACTCTATGCTTCCGTAATTATCGCCTACTTTTTCTTGTAAAATCGCTATGTTTACGATGCATTTTGCAACGCCTAAACTGTCATTTTTTCTCTGAAAAAGTTCTTTAGATTTATTAAAATACAGATAAGCACTGTCTAATTTTTCCTGATCAAGAAATACAAAGGATTTTTCATAAAAAAAGTTTGTTTGTCTTCCTGAGTTTTCTATGCTGGAGCGCTTTTCCTCTTTTTTGCAGGAGAAAACTAAAAAAAATGGAATTAAATATAAAAATAAACGCAAGGTTTTTATTTTACACTAAATTTAATAAAATTAAAATAACCTCAAAAGAGAGTGATAAGATTTATATTTATTTTTGTAATAAATTTTATTAATGTCTATAAACGTTCTCGAACAATATTTACCGGAGAGCACATTGCCTTTTTTGAAAAAATGGTTCGCAGATTATGTTATTCATATCAGGATTACAAAAAACAGGGATAGCAAACTTGGAGATTATAGAAGACTTCCGGATAAATCACATCAGATCACTATAAATTCTACACTGGACAAACAGTTATTTTTCTTTGTTCTTACTCACGAACTTGCCCATCTTATTGCTTTTGAAAAGTTTAACTATAGGATCTCTGCCCATGGAAAAGAATGGAAAGAGACTTTCCGGAATATGCTGAGAGAAAGTTCAGATGTCTACACTATTGATCTCAAGCCAATAATTATTAAGTTTTCAGAAAATCCTAAAGCAAATTTTATGGCAAGCCCGGATCTTGTACGCTACTTTCATGTGAAAGATTCAAATGACAAATCAAGTTTTATTGAAAGTATGTCAATTGATGATACATTTCTTTACAAAAACGAAAAATACAGAATCTTGGAAAAAAAGAAAAAGTTATATCTTTGCACCAATTTGAATAATTCAAAAAAATATTTGTTTCGCCCTTTGGCGAAGGTTGAAAAGATTATACTAGATGGAGAAAAACAATAACTATTGTGTAATAATGGCAGGAGGCATCGGCAGCCGTTTCTGGCCGATGAGTACTCAGAAGTTTCCAAAACAATTTCACGATATTTTAGGAACAGGAAGAACGATGATTCAGCAGACTTTTGACAGAATCAGCCAAATTATTCCAACAGAAAATATCTATATTATTACAAATCGAGAATATGTAGAGCTTACAAAACAGCAGTTGCCAGAAGTGCCTTCGGAAAATATTGTGGGAGAGCCGGCAATGAAAAACACATCTGCATGCAATCTTTACATGGCAAAGAAGATAGAGAATGTAAATCCCGATGCAAATATTATCGTAATGCCAGCTGATCATCTGATTTTGAAAGAGAAAACATTCCTTGAAAAAGTAGATCTAGCTTTTAGTATTACTGCCAAGAATGATTATCTGATAACACTTGGAATTACACCGACCAGACCAGACACAGGATATGGATATATTCAGTTTATTCAGGAGAAAAACGAGAATTATTCAAAAGTAAAAACGTTTACTGAAAAACCGGATCTTGATATAGCAAAAAGCTTCATAGAATCAGGTGATTTTCTTTGGAATGCAGGGATTTTTATATGGAGTGCCAAAAGTATTCTGGCCTCTTTCAAAAAATTTCTACCCGAAATGACCAATCAGTTCAATACTTGCGAATACAATTGTGAGGCTGAAAAAGAATGTATAGATACCATTTATCCCACAGTAAGTAAAATATCTATAGATAACGGTATTCTGGAAAAGGCTAATAATGTGTATGTTATACCAGCTAATTTGGGATGGAGTGACCTTGGAACCTGGACATCTGTATACACCAATGCAGATAAAAATGATGAGAATAATGCTATTAATTCTAAAAACGTACTAACTTATAACTCGAATGGAAACGTGATAAGAATCAAAAATCAGAATAAAGCAGCTGTTATAGATGGACTAAAAAATTACATTATTGTAGATACAGAAAAAGCTTTACTGATCTGTCCAAGAGAAAACGATCAGCTTATCAAAGATTATGTCCTTGACCTGAAAAATCTTAAAAAAGGAGAAAGGTTTATGTGATTTTAGAATAAACGAAAAATTAAATCAACTCTTTGGTGTTTATCAAAGAGTTTTTTTTATTTTTAATACAAAATAAAAACACAAATGCTCGTTAAAGTTTACGGAGCCGCCATACATGGCGTGTCTGCTCAGATTATTACAATAGAAGTTAATGTAGATACCGGTGTGGGTTATCATCTGGTAGGATTGCCGGATAATGCCATCAAAGAGAGTAGTTACAGAATTTCTGCAGCTCTTAAAAATTCAGGATTTAAAATTCCGGGTAAAAAAATCACAATCAATATGGCTCCTGCAGACCTCAGAAAAGAAGGGTCTTCTTATGATATGAGCATTGCATTGGGAATTCTGGCTGCATCTGATCTGATAATAGCAGAACAACTTTCGGAATATATTATTATGGGAGAACTTTCTTTGGATGGTGGACTTCAGGCTATAAAAGG
>JAEXJU010000317.1 GCA_023448955.1 Bacteroidota bacterium | reverse complement strand
CATACATATTTTCATTGATCCATTCTGCAATAATATCTCTAGCGCCTTGCAATGCATCTTCTTCAGAATTAACATTTTGATTAATGTATTTTGACGCTAAAAACTGTAAGTCGTCAGATCTTTGACTCATAATGATTTTTGCCAGAGGCTCTAAACCTTTTTCTTTAGCAGTGTCCGCCTTTGTTTTTTTTCTTTTTTTAAAGGGTAGGTATAAATCTTCAATCTCCTGAAGGTCAAAGCTGTTTTCTATTTTTTCTTTTAGATCCTCAGTTAAGGAATTTTGTTCTTCAATAGATTTCAGAATGCTTACTTTTCTTTTAATAATTTCTTCGAATTGTTTATTCAGCTTAGAAATTTGCTCAATCTGAGTTTCGTCCAGATTTCCTGTTGCATCTTTCCTGTATCGAGAAATAAAAGGAATCGTACAATCTTCTGAAAGGAGTTTTATTGTGGCAGTAATGCTTTTATCGGAGATGTTCAGATGTTGCTGGATGAATGTCGTTGAGGTCATTAACTTAAATTAAAAAGTGATGGATAACATTAGTTATAGAAAAAAATCCCACGGACTACGCAGGATCAAAGATTTTTTTCGGTTTATAGCCTTATTGTGAATTGCTGTTACAAATATATTAAGAATTTTTTCAATAAAAATCTAGAAAGTCATAATGTGGAAATTTTTTTAATTTTAGATAAAATCAAAAAAACTAAGTAAGTTGGTGAATGATTAGTGATGCTTCAATAAATGTAATTGAATTTTAATTTTCAAAAAAACAAGAAAAATTATGAAATCTGGAAATTTATATTTTTTTTGAAATAGATATGGAATGGTTCTCAAAAGAATTTTTAATAAACCAGAATCAGCCTTTACTAAAATAAAAAAACAGCCTGTAAATATTTACAAGCTGTTTTTATTTTTTCAGTGGAAAGAGAACTTAATCCAGAGGTTTTCTTCCGGAAATAATATTGAACAATACCACTACAATAGCGATTACCAATAATACGTGAACCAGATAACCTGTACTCATTCCTGGAACTATGCCCAGCATTCCTAATAGCCATACTACAATACAAATAGCAGCGACTAACCATAATAGACTTCTCATAATTTAATATTTTTTAGTGTGATTGATGAGATACTATCACATACTGTGCCTTTTTTGTCTCAGTTGCAAAAAAAATATTTTATTATTGTCAATATTCTAAAATGAGAGCCACCGGAAAATGATCGCTGTAACCACCAATGTATCTTGATCCGGAATAAGTTCGGAAAGGATATTGACTGTTTTTCCTGTCTTTGTTGCAAAGTTTGGCGTTATTGTAAATTAGGGCTTTATGAGAGGTTTTGTCTATCTCAGAAATGAGAATTTGGTCAAACAAAACTCCTTTTTTACCGTGAAATGTAGAAAATGCGTTGCTATCAAAAAGTGCTTCAAAAGGATTCTTAATTACAGGATTATTTTCATTGTCTTTGCATAATACCTTTATCATATCTTGGTCGGGATTTTCATTGAAGTCTCCCATGATTATGATTTTTTCACCTTTCATATGAAGCTCAAGAATTCTTGTTCTCAGTTTTTTCAGGATATGATTCCGCAGACTTTCCTTAATATCTTTATTTCTTTTTGAAGGCAGATGCAATACAAATACTTGGAATTTATGATTATTAACCATTACCTCAGCCTGCAAAATATCTCTGGAGTCGAATTCTGAATTATCGTCCATCGGAAATTTCAAAAAGCTGAAACTTTCCAAAATGCACTTGCCAGGATCTGATAATAAAGCAACACTTAATCCGCGGGAGTCATCAGATTTCTGGTAAATAATTTCATAGCCTTGCAAAGGAGAGCGTTCGTTAGTTAAATCTTCCAAAACCCGCAGGTCGCCGATTTCAGCTAAACCGATAATTGCAGGCAACTGACCTAGATCGTCTTTTATAAAACGAAAAGCCTGACTTATTTTCCTTACCTTGAGTTCATACTTATAATCATCCCAATTGTAAAGAGCAGCATTTTGGCTGTCGTTAGGAGGAAAAAAATTCTCGACATTATAAAAAAGGAATAATTCTTTTTTCATTAGAGATTGCTACCATTTTTTCCGGCGCGTGTAGATAAATGTAATCACTACAATGAGAACCATTAATCCCAAAGTAAAATAATAGCCGTTTTTATGATGCAGCTCCGGCATATTGTCGAAGTTCATTCCGTAAACGCCTGCAATAAAAGTAATTGGAAGGAAATAAACAGAATAGATAGCCAAAAGTTTCATCACCTGATTGGCTTTCTGGTCAGACAGTGCCAGAAACATAGAAATAAGGTTCACCGTCTGCGCATTCACGTGGTCAAAATCTGCAATCACATCCTTTTGCTTGTCCAGAAGATCCATCACTTCCACCTCTTCCAGATCCAGTGTTTTGAACTTTGAGATCCATTCTCCGGAGATATTCAGGATTCTTGTATTCAGTCCGGATTTTCTTTTCAGCTTATAAAGGCGTCTTATCTGGTTGCTTTGGTTCGTGTTTTTAAGAAAAATTTCATTTTCGATTGCATCCATTATTTCCAGCAGGTTGCGGCTTTCATCATCAAAAGTTTTGATAACTTTCAGAGCCAGCCTCAGCGCCAGATGATCTCTGGAAATAGTGTCCGTATTTTCTTTTTTGAATTCTTCACAAACCTCGTAGATACTTTTGCTTTTTGCCCGGTGTGTGGTGATGATGAGGTTAGGAAGCAGGAAAATCCCCAGCTTACTGCTGATGTCGCTGATGTTGTTCAGCGTTCTTCTTTCAAGATCCGTAGATTCCCTTGCCAGGAAAAATTTCACATCGCCCACTTCTTCAAACTTCGGAAGATGGTTGGGGTCTATCGTATCTTCCAGTAGAAGATAATTGATATGATAACGCTCGTGCAGAAAACGGAGATCTTCATCCGTTGGCGCAGTCACATCGATCCATTCCCATTGCGCAGTCTTATATTTTTGTTCAATTGGCATAAAACAAAACTAAATAAAATCTTACTATCAATTCAAATTTTTATTTGGGCAGCTATTCCGTCCTCCATTCCCGCTTTTTTCTGTTATTGCAAACAAGCTTGTACATTCTGTATAACTTTTTCTCAATCGCAATAACAGAAAAAGAGCTCCATTCAGGCCGGGCTGCGTGCAATTCGGCATTTTCATTTCAACAACTTATGTAACAAATAAAATATTTACTTTTGTGGAAAATTTTAATTCATAAAAATGTTTAAAAGTGTAATATCAGGTGTTGGGCATTATGTCCCGGAAAATACCGTTACCAATGATGATCTTTCTAAGCTGATGACAACCAATGACGAGTGGATCACGGAAAGAACGGGCATAAAAGAAAGAAGACACAGAAAAAACCGTGTAGATTCCGAAGAAACAACGTCTTTCTACGGTCTGAAAGCGTCCGAAATTGCCCTGAAAAATGCAAATCTAACAGCTAAAGATATAGATTATATCATTTTTGCAACCCTCTCTCCGGACTATTTTTTCCCTGGTTCTGGTGTACTTTTGCAGGAATTGCTTGGATGTGATACCATTGGCGCTTTGGATGTCAGGAATCAATGTTCGGGATTTGTTTACGCAATGAGTGTTGCAGATGCATTCATAAAATCAGGATTGTATAAAAATGTATTGGTTGTAGGAGCCGAGATTCATTCATTCGGTCTGGACTTTTCGGATCGTGGGCGTGGCGTTTCCGTTATCTTTGGAGATGGCGCTGGTGCTGTTGTCCTTTCTGCAAGTGAGGACGAAAATGCAAAAGGTATTCTGTCGGTCAATATGCATTCCGAAGGGAAATATGCCGAAGAACTGGCAGTTAAATTTCCCGGAACCAAGCTCGGCTGGAGTGATGTATTGATGACCAATCCGGATTCTCTCTCAGCTGAAGATATCTATCCGGTAATGAATGGGAATTTTGTTTTCAAACATGCTGTAACACGTTTCCCGGAAACGATTCTGGAAGCGCTTAAAAAAGCAGGAAAATCCATTGATGATCTGGATCTTCTGATTCCTCACCAGGCCAATATCAGAATTGCACAATATGTTCAGCAATTATTGAAGTTACCGGATGAAAAAGTGTTTGTAAATATTCAGAAATATGGGAATACAACAGCTGCTTCTATTCCGATTGCTCTAAGCGAAGCAATTATTGAAGGAAGAATGAAAAGAGGTGATCTGGTTTGTATGTCTGCTTTCGGGAGTGGTTTCACCTGGGGAAGTGTACTTTTCGAATATTAAATACGAATTAATAATATCCAAAACCGATGCATTTGCATCGGTTTTTGTTTAGATAAAATCATAATATCCATTGCTTTTTCCGAGGATTTTTTTGTCATCGGAATTCAGCCATTTTTTAAGAACTGTCGCATAAACTTTCCGGAAATCTTCGGTATAAATCAAATCACCATAATTAAGGTTTTGCAAATCGGGAAGGTTGTTTAATAATCCTTTTTTCTTCAGTCCGCCGCTTATGAAAAACATCTGATTTGCTGTTCCGTGGTCTGTTCCATTGCTGGCATTCTGAGCCACACGTCTTCCGAATTCCGAAAAAGTCATAATCATCACATCATTGAATTTTCCATTCTCTTTCATATCTTTTATGAAGGTTTCAACGGCTTCATTAATGTTTTTAAAAAGCAGATTCTGTCTGTTGTTCTGATTGTTATGAGTGTCGAAACTTCCTACGGAAAGGTAATAAACCTGTGTGTTGATATCCGATTTCATAAGCGAAGCGATGGTTTTAAAATCTTTCCCAATTTGGGTAGAAGGGTATATTTTGTCAGTTGGTTTAGCTTTGCTTTCTTCAAAAATATATCCGGAATTGCTGATCGCATTTCCAAGTGTGTTGTAAAGATAAGAAGTCAGATCGTGGTCGTGATCGTGGTTGTCTGCCGCTAGTTTCTTATAAAGGGTCTCCTGACTGTTGTCAAATAACTTTTTAGGATCTTTAAAAGCAATCGCTTTATTATTATCGCCTTTCATTGCCAGGCTTAGCAGATCATCTATTTCCACGGCCTGTGTAGGATTTTCGCAGGTGTGGCACGCTTCGTCCAGATATCTGCCAACCCAACCTGTGTTTAGAAATTGATTACTGTCACTTGCAGAATGCCAGATGTCCATGCTACGGAAATGCGATTTATTTGGTTCCGGATAGCCAACATTATTCATTATTGCAAGTTCACCGTTGTCATAAAGTTCTTTAAAAAAAGTCAGATTTGGGTTGATGCCCGCTTCATCGGTTAATTTCAATGCGTCCTGCTCTTTGATGGAAATCTGACTTCGGACTTTGTAATAAATATCATTCTTTACAGGAATTATAGTATTAAGCCCATCATTTCCACCGGAAAGTTGAAGGATGATGAGTGTTTTGCCATTCATTGCAATAGCTTCCGGCAAAGTGAGCGCTTTTAAGAAATTAGGAAAAAGAAAGGACGCTGCTGCTAGGCTG
>JAEXJU010000159.1 GCA_023448955.1 Bacteroidota bacterium | reverse complement strand
GGACACAGCTCGCGGCAGAATCACTTGGGAAATGGGATTCAAAGATTGTTCTGTATCGGTACTCTTCCTTGCTCATAGGCGTATTAATAGGGAAACGGAATTTTGCCTGAGCCATCATTTCATCGGTTACTTCATCTTCTGCAACTTGTTTCAATGTATCAATCCAGGAGTATCCGACACCATCACTGAACTGTTCTTTCTGTCTCCAGGCAATACTTTCAGGTAATAAATCTTCAAAAGCTTTTCTCAGAACCCATTTTTCCATTCTTTCCGGCGTTATCATTTTATCTTTCGGGTTAATGGTCATTGCCACATCCATAAATTCTTTATCCAGGAAAGGTACTCTTCCTTCTATTCCCCAAGCCATAAGAGATTTGTTGGCTCTCAGGCAGTCGTAAAGATGCAGCTTGCCGAGTTTTCTCACCGTCTCTTCGTGGAAAGCCTGTGCAGATGGCGCTTTGTGGAAATAAAGATAACCTCCGAACAACTCGTCTGAACCTTCTCCGGAAAGTACCATCTTGATACCCATAGATTTAATCACTCTTGCCAGAAGATACATTGGCGTAGAAGCACGAACAGTGGTTACATCGTAGGTTTCCAAATGATAGATAACATCTTTGATGGCATCCAGACCTTCCTGAACCGTGTATTTGATTTCGTGGTGAACGGAGCCAATGTGATCTGCTGCTTTTCTGGCAGCTGCAAGATCCGGTGATCCTTCTAGGCCAACAGCGAAACTATGAAGTCTAGGATACCAGGCTTCCTGTGTGTCTCCACTTTCTATTCTTTGTCTGGCAAACTTTGCGGTAACAGCTGCGATAATTGTAGAATCTAACCCGCCGGAAAGTAAAACGCCATAAGGAACATCACTCATCAATTGTCTGTGTACAGCATCTTCAAGTCCTTTTCTGATTGCTGATATGTCAGTTTCGTTATCCTTAACGTTCTCAAAATCTTCCCAATCTCTTTTATACCATTGCTGTAATTCCTGACCATCTTTGCTGTAGAGGAAATGACCAGGTAAAAATTCTTCAATCTTGTTGCAAATACCTTCAAGCGATTTAAGTTCAGATGCTACATAAAAACTGCCGTTCTTGTCCCAGCCCATATACAAAGGCACAATTCCCATATGATCTCTGCCAATCAGGTAAGCATCATTTTCTTCGTCATACAGAGCAAAAGCAAAAATTCCGTTTAGTTTTTCCAGAAAATTTTTGCCGTCTCTTCTGTATAATGCTAAAATAATTTCACAGTCGGATTGTGTCAGGAATTCGTAATCCGGAAATTCTTTTCTTAGTTCCTGGTGATTATAGATCTCTCCATTAACTGCTAAAGCTACTTTTTTATCTTTAGTAAAAAGAGGTTGCTTCCCAGATGTAGGATCTACAATTGCAAGTCTTTCGTGAGAAAAGATCACATTATCGTGCTGATAGATTCCTGACCAGTCTGGTCCACGGTGTCTTATTTTTTTTGACATTTCCAGAATCTGAGGTCTTATTACTTCATTTTTTTGCTTAGTGTCAAACACGCATACAATTCCGCACATTTTATAGTATTTATATTGTTTTGATTAAAATTATGATGCAAAAATATAGTTGAAAACTTTAAAATGAAATGTAAAATGCTTTTTGGTTGATTATTTAATATTTATTCTTAAAATTGGTAGATTATATTCTTTTTATTCAATAAAAAAATGAACTTTAATTGATTTTTTATACAGTAAAATTGATAATCAATCATTTTTATTAAATTTTTAATTATTAAAATATAATATCCGGTTTTTTTATTTACTTTATTAATAATATATTTATTAATAATATATTTTTTTTAATTTGATGTGATAATTTTTATCTTTTTTAATGTTTTTATCAAAAAAAGTACGATTTTTGTATTGAAAATTGTATTATGGATGCAGTGATGCGTTTATAATTTTTTCATCATTTGTGTTTTTGCCCTCTTATTGATCGTAAGAGGGTTTTTTTTATTTCTGTGATTTTGCTAAGCCATATATAAAATCTAACTTTGCGAATAATCTAAATAAAAAGTAAAAATATGTCAACTTATGTTGTTGTAGGTCTTCAATATGGAGACGAAGGCAAAGGGAAGATTACGGACGTACTCTCAGCAAAATCAGATTACGTTGTTCGTTTCCAGGGTGGTGATAATGCCGGACACACTGTGTATGTTGGAGATGAAAAATTTGTTTTGCATCTGCTGCCTTCTGGTGTTCTTCAGTGTAAAGGTAAATGTATCATTGCCAATGGTGTTGTTGTTAATCCCAAAGCATTTATAAAAGAAATAGAACAGATTGAGAGTAAAGGAATGAAAACGGATCACGTTTTCATTAGCCGCAGATCTCATGTGATAATGCCTTATCACATTTTGCTGGACACTTACAGGGAAGAGGAACACGGCGGAACACAGATCGGGACCACCAAAAAAGGAATAGGCCCTTGCTATGAGGATAAAATTGCAAGAGTGGGTATCAGAATGATAGATCTTCTTAACCCAGCCGTTCTGAGAGAAAAGATAGAAAAAAATCTTAAAGTCAAAAATTCACTTTTTGAGAAATATTTTGAAAAGCCGGGCCTAGATGTGGAGGAAATATATCAGGAATTTCTGGCTTTGGGCGAGAAACTGAAGGACAGAATTGTTGATACCGAACTGGAAATCAATGAAGCTATTGCTGATGGAAAGAATATTCTTTTCGAAGGTGCACAGGCTTTGATGTTGGATATTGACTTCGGAACTTATCCTTATGTAACGTCTTCTTCACCTTCTACAGGCGGTGTTTGTACAGGGGCAGGTGTGCCGCCTACAGCACTTGAAAATCTGATAGGCGTAGCAAAAGCTTATACCACAAGGGTAGGAAATGGTCCTTTTCCGACAGAATTGGATAACGAACTTGGCGAAAAAATCAGACAGATCGGTTTCGAGTTCGGAGCGACTACAGGAAGACCCAGAAGAACTGGCTGGTTGGATGTTGTTTCTTTGAAACATGCCTGTATGATTAACGGAATAAATAATCTGGTAATTACAAAACTTGATGTTTTAACAGGAATTCATCCGCTTAAAATCGCTACAAAGTATAAAACTGAAGACGGAAAAATTATTGACTATTTTACTTCTTCTACTACGAAACTTTATGATTACGAGCCTATCTACGAAGAACTGGATGGATGGGATGAAGACATAACCAACGCAAGAAGTTATGATGAGCTTCCGGCCAATGCCAAAAAGTATATCGAATTTATAGAAGAGCATCTTGGTATCAATGTTTACCTTGTTTCTGTAGGTCCTGAGCGGTCTCAGAATATTATCAGGAAAGAACTTTTCTAAATTATAAATGCAAAAAACTAAAACCGGATTTGTTCCGGTTTTTTCGTTTTAACAAATTTTAACTATCGAAAATCAATTTTGGAATCATAATTGAAATGTCTGACTTGTAATCTTCACAGTTTTGTGAATAAATTAAATGTTATGAAAAGCTTATTTTTAACCGGAGCAGTTTCAGTTTTATTATTAACTTCTTGTAATAAAGATGAAAAATTGCAAACGACAACATCTTTGGAGCAACAGAAACTGGATTACCAGGCAAGACAGATAGATTTGGAAAAGCAAAAGCTTGCCATTGAAAAAGAAAAAATCAATTTCGAAAAACAAAAAGACAGTTTAGATAAAGTTGCCGAAGAGAAAGCAAAAAAACAAACACCTGTAAGAGAGCGTGTAGTATACAGAAACAGTCCTAGAAGTTCTTCTGGTTCATATGCCGGAACATCATCATCAGGATCAAGTTCTTCAGGAACATCTTCTTCTACAGGAACTACAGCAACGCAGAAAAAAGGCTGGAGTAGTGCTGCAAAAGGTACTGTAATCGGTACTGTAGGCGGTGCAGCTGCCGGTGCAATTATCTCTAAGAAAAATCCGGGTCTCGGTGCTGTAATCGGTGGTATAGCCGGTGGTGCAACAGGTTATACAATTGGTAGGGCAGAGGATAGAAAATCCGGAAGGGTTCAGAAGTAGAGTAAATTTCTTCATATATATTTTTAACACGGAAAGATTGCTTATTTTTATAGGCAATCTTTTTTATGTTTATAATTTTAAAAACCATAATATTCCTTCTCATTATCAATTTTGGCAATGGGTTTATCATCAGTAGATTTCTGAGAATTAAAGAACTTGATTTTCTTAAAGTTTCATTTTGCGGGATGATGGGAATCACTTTTATTGATACACTGGTTGCTTTCTTTCTACCATTGAATTGCAGAGTGGAACTGATACTTTTTATGCTTGGTTTATCAGGCTTTTTATGGTTTATCAAGGGGAAAAATTTTAAGATTTTTAACTTCCGGGAAAATTTAGATTTTTGGTTCTGGACTTTTTTGATCTTGATTCTTTTTCTGGGATCATTTTCACCCTATTTATACGACCATTACAGCTATTATGTTCCTACCATAGATTATCTTAAGGAAACAGGTTTTGTAAAAGGAGTATCAAACCTAGATCTTTTGCTTGGGCAGACTTCTTTATGGCATATCTATCAGGCTAGTTTTTCTGATTTTATTGATCTTAATTTCAGGATCAATACTTATCTTTTAGTCCTTTTTCTGATCTATATTTACCAAAATAAGAAGCCAGTTTTTCTCTTGTTTTTTCCTTTTTTTCTGATTTTCATACAACAGCCCAGCCCGGATTTACCGGTATTTATTCTCACATTGGTTGTTGTTAATGAGCCTATCGAGAGAAGAAATAATACTTTTATCCTGGCGCTTTCACTCTTTGCTTTTTGTATAAAACCTATTTCTTTTTGGTTACCTATTC
>JAEXJU010000309.1 GCA_023448955.1 Bacteroidota bacterium | reverse complement strand
TAAGTCGTTTATCTTTTGGGTTATCGGAAAGGCAAACCGGATGATGGCTTCCTATGACAGGAATTCCCTGTGATGTTCCTGTACCTAAAAATTTTAAAAGCATTTTCGTAATTGCGCTGTTTTTGGTAAATTTACAAAATAAATCTAATTCTTTGTGATAAAGCCAAAACTTACACCAAAACAGAAAGCTTTAGCGATTAATCTCGATTCTTCAATTTATGGAACTTTTGCGGAAATAGGAGCAGGACAGGAGACTGTTCGCCACTTTTTTCGTGCAGGTGGAGCGTCTCAGACCATTGCAAAAGCAATGTCTGCTTATGACAAAGACTTTTCTGATGCCATCTATGGAAAGGAAGTAAAGAATCGTTATGTAACGCAAAACAGACTCAGGAAAATGTTGCGCTACGAAATGGCACTCATTGAAGAAAGAATTCCTAGAGAAAAAAATCCCGGAAAAAAGTTCTTTTCCTATGCCAATACAGTTACTACGATCAATTTTGACAAAACCTCAAAAGGTCACGGTTGGGTTGGTATTCGCTATCAGAATAATGAAAATGAGGATTTTAATGAAATCGTTATTCACGTAAAATTCAAGGAGACCAATGCGACATTACAACAGGAAACTCTGGGAAGCCTGGGTGTTAATCTCATTTATGGAGCTTACTTTTACATCGATAATCCAAGAGTGCTTATAGAATCTTTATATGATGATATCTCTCTGGATCGTCTGGAAATTGATATGATCGATTTCAGCGGACCAGCTTTTCAATATGTTGATAACCGATTGATGAGTCTTCAGCTTGTAAAACTGGGAATGACAGATGCCGTAATTTTCAACTCACAAGGAAATAATATGCTCCCGGCAGATATTCTTTACAAGAAGAATATCTTTGCGGTGAGAGGAAGTTTTCGTCCCGTTACAAGAGTTAATATCGATATGTTCGAGCACGGACTGGAGATGTTTAATCAGGATAATGCCTGCGATAGCTATAACACACAGATTCTTTTCGAGATCACGATTTCTAATCTTCGTGCAGATGGTGATATCAATGAGAGAGACTTCCTTGACAGAGTCGATATTCTTGGCAAATTGGGCTACACTGTGATGATATCCAACTTCTCCGAATATTACAGAATGGTAGATTATTTCTCTACGTTTACAAACCAGCACATTGGCGTTGCAATGGGCGTAAACAACCTTTTAGATGTTTTTGATGAGGAGTATTATAAAAATCTTCCGGGTGGAATTTTGGAAGCTTTCGGGAAATTCTTCAAAAAAGATATGCGGGTTTATCTTTATCCTTATAAAGATCCGAAAACAGGTGAGTTACTGACATCTGAAAATCTAAAAGTTCATGATAACCTGAAGGAATTATACAAATATTTCAAGCTTAATAAGAGAATTGTAGATATCGAGAACTTTAATCCTAAATTTCTTGAGATCTATTCCCGTGAGATTCTTAAAAAAATCGTTACACAGGAACTTGGCTGGGAAGAAGAACTTCCTGTGGGTGTTTCGGAAATGATAAAAGACCGCCAGATGTTCGGTTACAAAGAACTGACGTTTGATGGGTTAAATTAATACAAGAATAAAAATGATAGAACTTAAAAAAAGACTTTCAACCATTTTAGAAAGTCCGCAGGATACGAATACTAAACTTTTAAAGATCTGCCAGGTTTTAGATAAAGAGATTTCTTACTACAACTGGACAGGATTTTACTTTAAAAACGGTGACAAAGATGAGTTAGTTCTGGGACCTTATGTAGGCGCAGTTACAGACCATATTATCATTCCTTTTGGGAAGGGAATTTGCGGTCAGGTTGCGGTTTCCGGGGAAACTTTTGTGGTTCCGGATGTCAATGCTCAGGATAATTATCTGTCTTGCTCCATTGATACCAAAGCTGAGATTGTGGTTCCGATCTTCAAAAATGGTGAAAATATTGGTCAGATAGATATAGACAGTCATAAGATTGATCCGTTTACAAAAGAAGACGAAGAATTGCTCAACTGGATTTGCGAAGAGGTTGCAAAGATTTTGTAATCTAAATTGATTATAAAAAATAAATTGAAGGAAGTATCAAAATTTGAGAATGTAGAATATTGTGAATCTAACAAAGCGTTATATTTTACTTTATTCTGCAGTTTAATTTTTTTGATACTTTTTTTTCTTTTGATAAAGGTAGTTAATCCTATTTTTGTTTTCTCAGTTTCATTTTTATCTGTATTTATCTTTTATAGATCGTTAAAGTACAAGTTTGTATCTATTTCAGATTTTAGAATTGATGATGAAAAAATAGAGTTTGGAAATAGAATTATAAGATTTGAAGAGATTGTAAATTATAAAACCGAATTTATCAACGGAGCGATTTTAAATATTAGATTTAAATCTGGAAAAAACATCAGATTATCTTAAAATAATTATCTCTGTAAAAGTACATTATTTGAAAATTTTTGTAGATCATTCGAAACACGAATTGATTCGTTAGAATATTTAGGTATTGTAAGAAGAAAATCTAGTTATGAATCTAAAGTCTATTTCTATTTTACTATTTTTTTCACAGTAATTGCAATTAGTGCTTTTTTGTTTTCAATATTTTCTGAGAAAAAAATGAAATTTCAAACATTAGGTTTAATTTTGATTGGATTGTCAACAATGTGGGCTGGAATTTTAAATAGGCGCAATATTAATTCTAACAAAAATATTCATCGCAAATCTTCTAACAGTTCCCGATAATATTCCCCACACTTTGCAAGATGCGTTCCGTACCAGGAAAAAGCTTCGCCGTCAATAATTATAATTTTCTGATCTTGACAAACTTTTTTGATTTCCTCAATATGTTTTTCTTGGAAAGGAAAAGGTTCTGACGAAAGAAAAATCAGATCCGCTTCTTTCAAATCTTCCAACTCAACTTCCGGATAACGCTTTTGATTTTTAAAGAGATTTTCAAATCCCAGTTCTTCGAGAATCCTCGAAACAAAAGTGTCTCCACCTACGGTCATATAAGGATTTTTCCAGATAAGATAAGCGACAGTCAAACGTTTTTCGGGTTTTGGAATATCAAAAGCTTCATTGATCTTCTGTTTGAAAAATTCCGCTTCTTTCTCTTTCCCGAATAGATTTCCAAGTTGTTTGATAAGATAATGATTGTCTTCCAAAGTTTCTATATCCGTTACTAAAACTTTGAAATCTACCATCAATTCCTCAACTTGCTCTTTGACGTTTTCCTCTTTATTGGCAATAATTAAATCGGGTTTTAGAGATTTGATTTTATCAATATTCAGGTTTTTCGTTCCGCCAATGATTTCAGCTTTATCAACTAAATTTTTTGGATGAATACAGAATTTGGTCCGGCCAACAATTTCGTCAGTCCTTAAACCAAGATCAAATAAAGTTTCCGTAATAGAAGGAACAAGTGAAATGACTCTCATAAATAAAAAACTCTCCCAAAAATATACATTTCTGAGAGAGCATTTATAATTTATAATTATCAATTAATAATTATTCTTTGTCTTCTTTCTTGATCGCTTTTTTAGCAGCCGGCTTTTTAGCGGCAGGTTTTTCAGCTTTAGCTTCTTCTGTTTTTTCAGCAGCTTTTTTTGCAGGTGCTTTTTTAGCAGCAGGTTTTTTCTCTGCTTTCTCTTCAACTACTTTAGCTTCTTCCCCAGTTTCTTCAGCTGGAGCTTCCGGCTTTACAAAACTTTCCGGCGTAATGTAGCCTGCTTTTTGAAGCAAATTGTACCATTGAGCTAATTTTTTGATGTCAGATTCATAAACTCTTTCCACATCATAATTAGGAAGTGATTCTGCCATAAAAGCTCTGAGTTCTTCACTGGAAGATTTGTGGCTGATTGTTGGTTTGTATTCGTATTTTTTTGCAATATTTTCGAAAACTTCGAATAAAGGAACTTCTTTATCAAACGTAAACATAGCGATATTGTCCAGTAAACTTACCTGGCTTGAGTTCGAGATGCTCGCTTTTTTCTTTGTTGTAATATCCTCAACTATAAATCCGTTCTTTAGCTGAGAAACCAATTTGAAAAGTCCCGGTTTTCCGGAGATTGAAATAATTTTTTCTAACTGCATTTTAATATTTTTTCTTAGTAATTTTTATTCTGTGTAATAGGTTTAAGTGAGATGTAAGATGTGTTTTTATTTCTGACATCTGACTTTCAACTTCTGACTATTTCGGAAACCTCATTTTATAGCTCACGCTTACATCGCCATTGGCAATTTTCTGGAGTTTTCCTTTCACGATTTTTTTCTTCAGCGCACTCAGGTGATCTGTAAAAAGGATTCCTTCGATGTGATCATATTCGTGCTGAATAACCCTTGCTCTGATGTCTGAAAATGTGTCGGTATGCTTTACAAAATCTCTGTCGTAATATTCTATTTTGATGGTCGATTTACGTTTTACATCTTCACGCACTTCAGGAATACTCAGGCAACCTTCATTGAATTTCCACTCTTCTCCGGATTCTTCCAGGATTTTGGCATTAATGAAAACTTTTTTGAAATCTTTTAGTTCATCAGCAATATCTTCATAATCTTCATCTTCGGAAAGCGGAGAAACATCCACCACAAAAAGACGGATGTCCAGCCCAATCTGAGGCGCAGCCAACCCAATACCGTTGGCGCCATACATGGTTTCGAACATATTGTCAATCAAAGTTTGCAGCTCAGGATAATCTTTGTGGATATCGTGCGCTTTTTTTCTCAAAACGGAATCTCCGAATGCTCTAATTGGTAAAATCATCTTTTCTGGTCTAAAAAATTCTGCAACAATATTGTTGCGCTTACTTTGTCAATCAGTCCTTTTTCCTGTCTCTGTTTTTTGTTTTTTCCACTTTGGCTGATAAAATATGAAGCCATTTTGGAAGTGAAACGCTCGTCCAGACGATTAATCTTTTTATCAGGAAATTCCTTTTCAAAAACCGAAATAAATTTCTGAATCTCAGTCTCGATTTCGGACATATTGCCTTTCAGGTCTGTTGGAAGTCCTATGACTATTTCATCTACATTGTTTGCTGAAAAATAGCTTTTCAGAAAATCTACCAGTTTTGGTGTTTCTACCGTTGTCAGTCCGCTTGCAATCATCTGTAGATCATCTGTTGCGGCGATTCCGGTTCTTACTTTTCCGTAATCTATAGCCAGGATTTGTCCCATAAGTTGGCAAATTTACAAAAATTTTCAGCTTATGGAAATTAAAAAAGCCTTGCATACTTAATTGGGTTTGCAAGGCTTTTTTTATAAATATGAATGCTTACTCTGTTTTCATTTCTTCCACCAGTTTTTTGATTCTGTCGATATATTTCCCATAAAAATTCTTGAACCACCAATTTCCCATAAAATATAAAAGAAATAAACCAAACAAAATGGAAAGAAGAAATTTTACAGCTAACAGTCCGTCCGTATATTGATGTGAATAAGGAATAGATTCTGTAATGATAATGATCTCACAAACAAAAAACGGAACAAAACTCAGATAAAAAGAAAGATAATATTGTTTATTCAACTCAAATTGATGAAACAAATCTTTCAACGAATCATAAGTTCCCAAGGTCGGATTGCTGATTTCTTTGTACAATTTAAAAAACTTACTAAAGAAAAACGCAGTCACAAGCGCCATAGAAGCCACCAAAACTTCGATATAAAGCCTGAAACGGAAAGGAATCGGAAAAAACCAAATCAGAATTAAAACAATAGGTAAGAATATAGCAGTTGTCCAGAATTCATAGCGCATATTTTTCCGAATCCTTGCCAAAGGATGATGCATCTGTCTCTGTTTTTCCGGCGAAATCTCAGGCGTATCGGAAACATCTTCTTTATTCCAAAGTGATTTTAAATTATCTAAGTCCATATTTTTGATAGTTGATAGTTGATAGTTGATAGTTGCTGGTTGTCAGTCTGAGCGGAGTCGAAGAACTTTTTCTATTACCTTTTATCTTTTGTCTTGTATTAACTCTTTCAGCTTTTCTTTTGCGCGGTTCAGTTTTACTCTTGCGTTTCCTTCTGAGATTCCCATTTGCTCCGCCATTTCTTTGCCCGAAAAATCTTCTAGATAATAGAAAATTAAAGCTTTGTCAATCGGTTGTAGTTTTTGGATGCATTCGTACATCAATTTCAGATTTTGCTCGTCTTCCAGATTATAATCTTCCTCTTTGATTTTGTAAACCGAAACATCATCGTTCTGGATAAAACTCCGTCGCTTTTCCGATTTCAGGAAAATAATAGCCGTGTTCAGCGCAATTCTGTAAAGCCAGGTCGAGAA